>NZ_JBFUJP010000010.1:7500-105176 GCF_056401315.1 Rhodococcus sp. P4_F5
TCCGCCCGACCCCGGGCAATTTCCCCAGGAACCGACCCTCCTCATCCGAGCGTCACCGAGGTCGACCGAATCGCCTGGTCGCAGGCCCCCGCGAGGTCCTCCCAGCGGTCGGCGAGCGACTGGCAGCCGACGCTCACCTGCAGGCCGTCCGCGACGTACACGTGCCACCGCACCTCCGAGTCCGGGTCGGGGATCTCCCGGTACGTCAATGCCTCTCGCCCGTCCGCCGGCGCCCGTTCGAGGGACCGGAACACCCCGGGCCGCTCGGCGATGCGCTGCCGCAACGTCCGCGCCACCGCGTCCAGATCCGCACCGGGCGTGAGTTCCTTCTGCACCAACAGGATTCGCGCCGGACCGCCGTCGTCACGCACCAGCTCGAGCCGGTCCGGACGGCGGCCGGCCACGCGCTCACCCCAGCCCGGCGGCACGGCCAGTTCGACCCGGCCCACCGCCCCGCGCTCGGTCGTCGGGGCAACCTGCTGGGCCACGGGGGGTTCGGCGACAACGGATTCGGCCGGACCGGCGGCCGGCGCCGGCCACGCCGCCGTGGAACCCGCCGTCGCAGTCCCGTCCTGCGAGTGGAGGACGCCGGCACCCACCACGGCCAGTCCCGTGATCGCGGCCACCGCAGCCAACGCCGCGGCCACCCTCCGGCGACCGGGACTGCCACCGCGCGACGGAGCCGGGTCTGCCGGCTCCCGCCGGGCAGCCTCGGGTAGCGCCGTCGGCAGCGTCGCCGACACGAGCGCCAAGGCACCCGCGACCACCTCGGCGCCGGAGACCTCGGTCGCCACTGTCGCGGTGCGCCCACCCGATTCCAGGGCGCGCAGCAGGACCTGCCCCGTCCCGGCGGGCACTTCACCGGTCACCAGCACCCGCGCCGGCCAGCGCGGGCACGCGGCGACCAGTGCCGCCACCCACTCCCCCGCCCGCCCGGGCTCACCCGTCGCCGTGGCACTGTCCGTCGGGCCCCCTTCCCCTCCACCGAGACACAGGTCCGCCGACCCCCACTCGCCGAGGTGGACGCAGTCCGGGGACCCCGACACGCTGGCCGTCGAGGCGAGCAAGCCCACTTCGAGGACCGCCACCTCGCTGTCGGCACCCGCCGCCCGGCGCACCGCGTCCGGCACCGAGACCAGGGTGACCTCCCGTCCCACGGTGCGACCGGCCGCGGACAGCGCTCCGCGCCGACCGCGCCCCCAGTTCGCGGGGTGGGTGAGGACCACGAGGTCCGCGTGTCGGTCCAGTCCGCAACCAGCCGCCGCGTGCGTGACCAGTCCGGCCAGCACCTCCGTCATCGGGAAGACGCCCTCACCGAGCGCGAGGTAGCGGTCGTCCAGGTACCGGATCGGGTGTCGCTCGAACACCGCCGACTCCGACAGGCCGAGCCCCATGCCGAACACCAGTCCCGCAGCGGATGCGGACACCGTTGCGGGGCAGAAGAATTCCGCCGCGCCGGATCGCGCCCACAGGGCCGACTCGGTGAGGTGAATCGCCAGCACCCGCGCCGCCGTCACATCGGGTCCAGCCACGCGACCTGTATGAGGGAGGTGGCGGACCGGGTGACGAACGTGCCGCGACCGGCAGGCATCTCGCTCGCCCGGACCGCGCCGACCAGCGCGCCCTCGTCGCGGCTGCCGCTCATCACCACCCCGATGGGCACCAGTTCCCGCAACCGGGCGAGCACCGGCTCGTACAGTGCGCGGGCGGCTCCACCGGTCCGCCGGGCGACCAGCAGGTGCAGACCGATGTCCCGCGCATGCGGCAGGTAGTCCAGCAGCGGCGCCAACGGGTTTCCGCTGGAGGTGGCCACGAGGTCGTAGTCGTCGACGACGACGTAGATCTCCGGGCCGCTCCACCAGGAACGTTCCCGCAGCTGCCGCTGGGTCACCTCCGGACCCGGCATGCGTCCGGCCAGGATCCCGGCGAGCTCGGTGATCATCGTGGAGAGCGTTGCCGCCGATGCGGCGTACCCCGCGAGGTGGTCACCCTCGACGGCGCCGAGCATGGTCCGCCGGTAGTCGGCCACGATGATCTTCGCCTGCCCCGGGGTGTTCGACTCGACGATGCCCGCACAGATCCCGCGGAGCAGGGTCGTCTTGCCGCTCGCGCCGTCCCCGAACACCAGCAGGTGCGGCTGGTCGGCGAGGTCGACGTAGGCCGGGGCCAGGTCCGCCTCGCCGATGCCGATCGGGACCCGTCGGCGCGGCGCCTCCCGGTCGGCCGGGGGCCACTGGGCTGCGGCCAGCATCGCCGTCCGCGCACACCGCTCCGGCAGCATCCGGACCGGCGGGGCCGTCTCTCCGGCCGCCGCCGCGACCACCCGCGCCACCGTGTCCGCGACCCCTGCGGTGAGGTCGACACTGCGCGGGACGCCGTCCACCCGGGGCAACGCCGTCAGCAGGTGCAGGCCGTCGCGGGTCATACCCCGTCCCGGCCTGCCCTCCGGTACTCGGGATGCCTTGGCCCGTCCCATGTCCGAGTCCGACGGGTCGCCGAGCCGGAGCTCGATCCTGGTCCCCAGCTGGTCCTTGAGGGCCGGACGGATCTCGCCCCAGCGGGAGGCCGTGACCACCACGTGGACGCCGAAGGACAGGCCCTGGCCGGCGAGCGCACCGATCTGAGCCTCCAGCGGCTCGAAGTCCTGCCGGATGCCCGGCCAGCCGTCGATCACCAGGAACACGTCGCCGAAGGGGTCCGCCGCGACCGCGTCGGCGTCGGACCCGCCAGCTCCACGCAGCCGCCGGAACTCGGCCATCGAGTCGATGCCGAGCTCGCGGAACCGCTGTTCGCGCCGCCGGAGCACGGTGCTCACCTCCGCGACGGTACGCCGGACCCGGTCCACGTCGAGGCGGTTGGCGACCGAGCCGACGTGCGGCACCCCGGCCAGCCCCGCCAGCGTGCCGCCGCCGAAGTCGAGGCAGTAGAACTGCACCTGCCGCGGCGAATGTGTCAGTGCCAGTGACAGGATCAGCGTTCGCAGCGCGGTGGACTTTCCGGACTGCGGACCCCCGACCACGGCGACATTGCCATGCGAACCCGACAGGTCCACCACCAGTGGGGCGCGGCGCTGGTCGAAGGGGCGGTCCACCACGCCGACCGTCGCCCGCAGGCCCGCCGGCGTGGACGCGGGTTCGAGCGGCCCCGGCAGGATCTGGTCAAGTGTCGGCGGATCGGTCAGCGGCGGCAGCCACACCTCGTGCGCCGCGGGACCGCAGCCTCGGACCCCCTCGACGACGGCCTCGAGCACCGTCCGCCCGGATTCCTCGGCCGGTATCGGCTCTGGAGGCGGCTGCGCGGGCCGCTCGATCAGCCAGGCCGCCAACGGAACCGGAGCCGCGGTGAACGGTCGCGGCAGCAGGTCCGTCGCCGCCGACGACTCCCCGAGCGGAGCCCCGGGGCGGCCGGCCGGGCACGGGCCCGAGACGTACGCGGCAGCGAAGCGCACGATCTCCGCCGAGTCGCACTTGAGATAGCCCGAGCCCGGCGTCGCGGGCAAGTGGTATGCATCCGGCACGCCGAGCACGGTCCGGGACTCGTTGGCGGAGAACGTCTTGAGACCGATGCGGTACGACAGGTGGCTGTCGAGTCCGCGGAGCTTGCCCTCCTCCAGTCGCTGGCTCGCGAGCAGCAGGTGCATGTGCAGCGAGCGGCCCAACCGGCCGATCGCCACGAACAGGTCCGCGAACTCCGGTTGCTGACTGAGCAGTTCGGAGAACTCGTCGACGACGATGAACAACGCGGGCAGCGGAGCCAGGTCCGCGCCCGCGGCCCGGGCCTTCTCGTAGTCGGACACGTTGGCGAAATTGCCCGCCGAACGCAGCAGTTCCTGGCGGCGGTTCATCTCGCCCGCCAGGGCGTCACGCATCCGGTCGACCATCGCCAGTTCCTCGGCCAGGTTGGTGATCACCGCCGCGACGTGTGGCGCCCGGTCGAGGCCCAGAAAGGTCGCACCGCCCTTGAAGTCGACCAGCACCAGATTCAGCGCCGCGGGTGAGTGGGTGGCGATCAGTCCCAGCACCAGGGTGCGGAGGAACTCTGACTTCCCGGATCCGGTTGCCCCGATACACAACCCGTGCGGACCCATCCCGTTCTCGGCAGCCTCCTTGAGGTCGATCTCCACCGTCGAGCCGTCGGCCCCGACCCCGATCGGCACCCGCAGCCTCTCGCGGGGCGGGCGGGGAGCCCATGCGATCTGGGGGTCGAAGGCCGCCACGTCTGAGATCCCGAGCAGTTGCTGCCAACTCGCGGTCGGCGGGCCGTCCTCGGCGTCGGACTCGGTGCCCGCCGCCGCGACAGCCCGGTACGGGGCAAGTCGCCTCGCCGCCGTCTCGGCCTGCTCGACGCTGCGCCGGTCGGCGACGGCAAAGGTCTCCACCCCGGATCCGGTTCGGGCGCCGAGAGACACTTCGCCGGGTGAGGCGCGGTCCAGGACCAGTTCGATCCCGCGGGCGGCCACCAGCGACGGGCAGAATCCCGTCAGGTCCACCACCGTGACCGAGTCCAACCCGTCGGCAAACCGGCTCTCGCCGTCGAGGACGCCGCCGTCGACCACGACCACCAGTTGGACGACACCCGCCACCGCCGGCGCACCACGGGAGTACCCGGCACGCATCGAGAACTGCGAGTACAGCGTGGCGTCGAGTTCCGTCAGCGAGCCGAACACCATCCGGCTCACGCCGGCGCCGTCGACCACCTCCGGGTTCGCGGCGTGCGGGAGCCACTTGGCCCACTCCCACTCGGTTGCGGTGTCCGGCCCGCACAGGATCGCGACCCTGACCTGGTCGGGACCGTGAAAAGTACACAGCTGCAGCAGCATCGAGCGAACCAGGTCACGACCGGCGGACCTGTCGCCGCTCACGCCGAGGGCCGCGAAGCCACGCAGGGACACCGACGTCGGCAGCGCGGGCACCACGGAGTGGGTGCGGACGAACCGGCGCAGCGACACGGCCGCGACCGGCTCGAGGTCCTCCACCGGCCCGGTCTCGGGGGCGATCAGCCTGGTGGCCAGTCGCTGGCTGCCCGCCCCGACGCGGACATGGCAGTAGTCGACGTCGTTGACCCGGCGCTCCCACATCCGGTCGGTGCCGGCCAGCGTCCACAGCAGGTCCGGGTCGGGGTGAGTCCACTCGAGCGCACGGCACTGCTGGTTGCCGGTGTCGTAGACGTCGCGCCGCAACTGGTCCAGGTACCGCAGGTAGTCCTTGCGGTCCTCGTCGATCTCCGCCGACCTGGTGCCACCGCCGCGGCCGCCACCGAGCATGCCCAGCATCGAGACGACCATCATCACCGGGAACAGCAGCGACATCGGGTTCGCCGCCATCCCCGAGGTGAACATCAGCGCCACCATGCCGAGCACGGCGACGACCATCACCAGCGGCAGCATCTTGGCGAGCAGGTTCCCGGGCACCACCTTCGGGACCTCGGGAGGCGACTGCAGGCTGAGTTCGCCGCCGGGAACGCGCGGCACCTCCCGCCGCGCCTTGCGTACGAAACGCACAGTGCTCACGCGCGTTCACCCCCATGGTCGTCGCGTTGCCCCGACGCCCGTCCCGCCCCCCGGGACGATGCATCGACGACGAACGGTAACCGATCGAATTCCCACAACGCGGCGAACCGTCGAATCCGGTTGTCGTAGAGTGCGTCCGTGTTCCGTCGAGGAACGCCGCAGGTGGGGACCTGCGTGGCAGGGGGGAACTTCCGGGGATGAACAACATTGACGTGGCCGGGCGGCCGACGAACGGGTCCGGCACCGCGCAGTCCGACCTGTGCCGGCTGTCGGTGCGCACCGAACACACTCAGGTCGACCTCGCGGTGCCGCACGCCGTGTCGGTGGCGATGATCGTCCCCGGCATCGTCGACCTGATCGACCAGCACGCCCCGTTCGGACAACACTGCACCGCAGACCTTTTCGGCGTCGGCGAGGGCCGCACGGAGGCAATCCAGTGGGCGTTGTCCCGGCTGGGTCAGGCGCCCCTGGATGCCGCGCGGACCCTCGCCGAGCACGGGGTGYGCGACGGCGAACTCCTCGTCCTGACGCCCACGGAGCGCGCCGCGCCACCGCCACTGTTCGACGATCTCATGCACAACGTCGCGGCCGCCGACGCGGACCGCCACCGGCGATGGGGGCCGGGGCCGGCGCGGGCCATGGGCGCGGTGGTCGCCGCCGCGGCCGCCGTCGTCGGTTCCGCGACGCTGTTGACGGCGAGGTCCACCGCCGACAGCGTCGCCGGGGCCCTGGCCGCGCTGGTGGTCGCGGTGCTCGCGCTCACCGCGGGCGCCCTGGTCAGCCGGGTGTACCGGGACCGGTACGCCGCGACCGCACTCGTCGGGTGCGCGCTGCCGCTTGCCTTCACCGCCGGCGCGCTGATGGTGCCCGGCCACCTCGGGGCCGCCCACCTGTTCCTCGGGTCGGTGGCCTGCGGGGTCTTCGCGGTGCTGGCCGTCCGGGCCGGCGGGGTGGGACTCGCGTTGTGCACCGCGACCGCGACGGGCGCGGTCCTGGCGGGCGCGGCGGCTGCCGCCGGGATGCTGACCGACCAGCCCCGCCACGTGATCGGCGCGGTGCTCGGTGCTGCGGCCCTCGCCGGACTGGCGATCGCGCCACGCCTGTCGATTCTGCTGGCGGCGCTGCCGCTACCACCGGTCCCCTCGCCCGGGACGCCGTTGGACCCGGACGAGCCCGACTCGGACGCGGGTGGTGTGCCCGCCGCGTTCGAGGGCCTGCAGACCCGTGCCCGGCGGGCGCACCGGCACCTCACCGGTCTGGTCTCCGCGATGGCCCTGACGACAGTCGCCGGCGCGCTGATGTCCGCGCGACTGTTCGCCGACGACGGGATCTACTGGCCCGGAACGATGTTCGCATCCGTCTGTGCGGTGGTGCTGATGCTGCGCGGACGCGGCCACTCCAGTCTCGCCCCGGCCGCCGCCCTCATCGGGTCGGGCGCCGCGACGCTCGCGCTGCTCGTCACCGGCGCGGCGGTCGCCGGCACCGGCCCGTCGCTCGCCCTGTTCGCGCTGGCGGTGCTCGGCGCGGGTGCCGCACTCACGCTCGGCATGCTCGCCCCCGAACACGCCTTCTCGCCGGTGACGCGCCGCAGCGTCGAGATCGTCGACTACGCGGCCATCGCGGCGGTGGTCCCGTTGGCCTGCTGGGTGTCCGGCCTGTTCGCGACGATGCGCGGGCTGTGACCGCCCGCGTCCGCCGACTCGCGACCGTCGCCGCGGTCGCCGGGGCGGTCGCGCTCGGTCCCGGCACCGCGGGCGCCGTACTGCCACCCGTTGTCGACCCGGGCCGACTGCCACCGAACTCGGCACCCACCGCGCCCGCGACCGAGCTCCGCGACCCCTGCACGGCAACCTCCGCGGTGGCCGACCTGGCGCAGGTCCCCGTCCCGCAACGCGCCCTCGACCTGGAATCCGTGTGGCCGTTGACAACCGGTCGCGGGCAGCTCGTCGCCGTCATCGACACCGGCGTATCACCGCACCAACGGCTGCCAGGTCTGGTCCCCGGCGGCGACTATGTCTCCACCGGAGACGGCACCGAGGACTGCGACGCCCACGRCACACTGGTCGCCGGGATCGTCGCGGCGACCCACGACGCCGCGACCGGGTTCGCCGGTGTGGCCCCGGACGCCCGCATCCTGAGTATCCGCCAGTCCAGCAACCTCTACCGGGAGACCGGCGGCGCCCGAGATGCCGAGGGCCGCAATGCCCGCGGCGTCGGCACCATCGGCACCCTCGCGAGCGCGATCCGACGCGCCGCGGACCTGGGTGCCACCGTCATCAACATCTCGGAGGTCGCCTGCCTGCCCGCGGGCTCGGGGGACGGCGGAGTCCTCGGGGCCGCGGTGGACTACGCGGCGCGGGTCAAGGACGCCGTGATCGTCGCGGCCGCGGGAAACCTCGACACCGAGGCATGCCGGGCGTCGAACCCGCCGCCGGATCCCGCCCGGCCGCACGCAGACCCGTGGGAGGCGGTCACCACGGTCGCCACCCCCGCCTGGTACGACGACCAGGTCCTCGCCGTCGGCTCAGTCGACCCGGGCGGGGCCGCGTCTGCCTTCACCGTGCCGGGCCCCTGGGTGGACGTCGCGGCGCCGGGCACCGGCATCGCCTCGCTGGACCCACGCCGGACGGGACCCGAGGGGGTCACCGACTCCACCGACGGCGGCGCGGTGCAGGGCACCAGTTTTGCCGCACCGTATGTCGCGGGCACCGCCGCGCTGGTCCGGGCCCGCGATCCGCATCTCACCGCGCGGCAGGTGATGGACCGGATCGAGGCCACCGCCCACGCGCCCGCCACCGGCTGGGACCCGTACATCGGTCACGGCGTGGTCGACCCGATGGCCGCGGTGACCGCGGAGAAGACACTGACCCCGACCGGGCGCGAGCCGCGGTCGAGAGCGGTGGCGGCCCCCGATGCGCCGCCGCCTCCCGACCACCGCGCACGCGACGCCTCGATGATCGGCGCGACCGCGGTGGGCGCGTCGCTCGGGATCGGGCTGCTCGCGTCGCTGCCGCTCCGCCGCGTCCGTCAGCGAGCGGGGTCGGGTACCACCACCGGGTGATCGTCCGGCGCCACCCCGTCATGAGCGAGGAACGCGGCCTCTCGCCCCAGCGTGGGCCCCGGCGCCAGCAGCGACAGGATGGGCCACGGTACCGGCGCGCCGGGGGCGGTCAGACCGAGAGCCTTTGCCGCGTCGTCGTTCTCGACTCCGTAGCGCACCCCGGTGTCGGCCACGAAGAACAGTGCGCCACGGCGCTCACTGGACGCCGCGATGCCCGTGGAGTGGACCAGACCACCGTTGCCCGGACGCAGGTAGACGGCATCGGCCTTGTCCCCGGCGCCGTCGGCCTGGGCCAGCATGACGGGACGAGCACCGTCGGGCAGCGGCAGCGTGTTCCCGGCGATCACGCTGACCGTCGCGCGCAGCCCGCCCGGCGCCGCGGCGGCGCCCGGCACCGGATTCCACGACAGGCAGCTGACGGGACTGCCGGCCACCCCGACCAACTCCGGCGGCATCGACGGAAAGGTCGACACGGCAAGGTCGTTCGCCTCCGGCAACCTGGACACGACGTCGGGAGTGACCGAGTCCGTGCCAGCGGCGCCCTGCGAATCGGAGTACCGGATGAGGCCGGCGGTGGCCTGACTGATCCGTTGCAGCCCGCCGCGCAACAGGACGTAGAACCGGGTCTCCTGCGCGTCCTGCACCTGCACGACCGATCCGATGGTCTTGCCCGGCAGCGAGTACGGCGGCTGCTCCCCCGCACCCTCGATGACGGGCGGCGTCAGCCCCGGCGCCTCCGGGATGGCCTCGAGCAACCCTGCGCTGACCGGCCGCGGCTCGATCCCGTCGAGACCGAAGGCCAACGCGACCGCGTGATCCGCCGGGTCGATCCGGGCCCGGGTACCGGCGTGGACAAGGAACGTACCGTCGCCTGCGCGCACCAGCAGTGCCTGCGAGTCGGTGAGCGTGGACACCTGCTCGCCGAGCACCGGGTCACCGGCCAGCACCGCGGTGCTCACGGCCCTGTTGCCGCCGGCGGCGACGGCGTCGCAGACCGTCCAGGCGACCGCGTCCCCGTCCGGAAGTGCCGACGGCGCACCGGGAATGCCCATCAGGGCGCCCCGTGGCCGGCTGCCGAGCTCGGATTCCTTCACGATCGCCGGGGTCGCGGCGCTGCCGGTGACCAGTCGTGCGGACGCCAGGTTGAGGACGGGGTGCAGCACGTCCTCGACCACGACGAACATGGCGCCCGAGTCCTTGCCGACGACAATCGAGGCGTCGCCGATCTTGTCCTGCGGCCGGATCAGCGCGAGTGCGGCACACCCGGCCAGTCCCAGTACCGCGAGGACGGCCCCCACCGTCATCGCCCTCGACTGGGATCGCATCGGGTCGTGCAGCATTCGCACGTCCCGACGCACCAGCGCGTGCTCCATCCGTCGCACCAGAAAGCGGTATCCGCTCACCTGGACACGCGTAGTCGGCTGTGCGGCCATGGTCCCTCCCCCGTAACGGCGCACATTACGGGGGCACACAGTACAGTGGCCGTCGGCCGGTGCATGGGGGAATGCCCGGCCGTGGGGAACACATCGCATGGGGATGCGTGGTGGGGGGAATCGGGGATGATCGTGTTTCGACGCTTGGGGCGACGTCGGCCGGTGCAGCCGGACATGACGGTCCGGGTACTGGTGTGCGCTCAGTTGCTGGGGGTGGCTGCGGCTTTGGCGGCCGCGGTGACCGGGCTGCGCTGGTGGCAGTCTCTGCTGCTGGGCGCCGCGGCCGCGGCCGCCGCGATGACGCCGTTCCGGGGACGCAGCCTRCTGTCGTGGTGCGCCGCCGCCTGCGCCTTCCCGATGCGGCGGGTCCGGACGGCGGTCTCCGCCACGAACTTCCGGTCCCCTGGCGGTCCCGTCGTCGGGCTCGGATGGGACCTCGACCCGTCCGGCCGAGGAGCCGCCGTCGCCGCGGTCGTCGAGATGCTGCCGCCCCCGGGAAGCCACACCGAGATGTCCCGGAAGGGTTGCGAGCCGTCTCACCGGCTGCCGGTGGCCGCCATCGCGGAATCGTTGAACCACCACGACCTCTGTCTCAGCGGCATCGACATCGTCAGCCACGGCGCCCGGGTGTGTGAGGGCACTACCGCCGCCGATGTGTACGACCAGTTGATCGGACCGCTCCCGGCTACCGCTCGCCGCACGGTCTGGTTGGTGCTCCGGTTCGACGCCGCCGCCGAGTCAGAGGCGGTGGCCCGTCGGGGCGGTGGCGCGACGGGCGCCGCGCGAGCGGCATCCGTCGCCGCCCGCCGGATGGTCCGCACCCTGGAGGCCGCGGGCTGCCCGGCACGAGTCCTCGACGCCGCCGAGATCGACGCGGCGGCAATGCAGGTCACCCGTGGCGTGCGGCCCTGGTCTTTCGCCCGCGCCTGGAGCCAGGTACCCCTGCCCGGCGCCTGCAACACCGGCTACGGAATCAACCCACGGGCACTGTCCGAGGACCTGCTGACCGAACTCTGGGCACAGCCCGGCCTCGGCACCACCGTCGCGCTACGGCTGCGCCCGGGCCGCCGGCCGGGCGCGGTGCGGATCGGCGCGTCGTGCCGGCTGACCACCCGGACCCGCCCCGACCGGCTCGAGACGCCGGGGCTGGTGACCATGTCGGGCCGGCACGCCGACGCACTCGCGTCGGTCCTGCCCGCCGCGCCCGACCATCTCGACTCGCTGACCGGCTTCGCAGAAATCGACGCGAACCGCCTCGATGCCCTGGTGCTGCCGACCGCGGGGTGCGGGCAGCTGATCGGGTCCGCCGACGACGGGCGGGCGGTCGCCACCCGCATCGTCGGTCCGGAGATCGGCGCGGTCGAGGTGATCGGCGAGCTGTACCTCGCCCGACAGCTGGTCCTGCGCGCGATCGCCACCGGCGCACGGGTACTCGTCTGCTCGGCYCGCCCGCAGGACTGGGCTCGACTGGTCGACGCCATCGCCGGTCCGGACCGGGTACGCCTGACCAACGAGACGCGGATCGACCCGCGTTTCACCGCGGTGCTCTTCGACGGCATCGAGCCGGTCGAGCTCGGTCCCGGCGTCACCGCGATCCGACTGCTGGAACGGCCAGGGCCCCCGACGCTCGCGCCGCCGGACGTCACCGTCGTCCAGCCCGGATCGCGGGGAGATCGAATCGTGTTACGGACCAAGGAGACTCGTCGTGAGCTGACCCTGGTCACCATTGCGGAGGAGACCGCGTTCCTGGGGAGCCCGCAACCCGCAGCGGCGGTGCCCGGTGCCCTCGTTCCCGCGTCCTGAGCCCGGCCGCGTCAGCCCGGGTACGGCCGGGCCGCGCGCGCCGACCGCGCGGCGTCCGCCCACCAGGCCAGCTGGTCGAGCAGTCGGGCGGCGCCGTCGATCGCCGCGCCGTCCTCGGTCTCCCCGTCCGGGCCGAACCTCTTGCGGGCCTGGTGAAAACTCACCGTCTGCCGGATCGTGACCATGTGCACCTCGGCCACCACCTGACGCAGTTGCTCGGTCGCGCGTAACCCGCCGGACAGGCCGCCGTACGAGACGAACCCGACCGGCTTCGCCCGCCACTCCTGCTTGGCGCTGTCCACCGCGTTCTTGAGGGCAGCCGGGTAGCCGTGGTTGTACTCCGGCGTCACCATCACGAACGCCTCCGCCGAGGCGATCCGCTCGCGGAACCGGTCCGACTCGGCGGTGGCCGAGAGATCCTGCGGCAACTCGACGTCGGCGAGATCCAGGACCTCGGTGTCGAAGGCCGGATGATCCCGAGCCCGCCGGACGAACCACTCGGCGACGACGGGGGCGAATCTGCCCTCCCGGACACTGCCGACGATCACTTCCAGCCGAATAGGTTCTGTCACCACACCCCATCGAACCACGGGACGGGCGACGGCCGGACACGACGAGGCCCCCTGCCCGGGCGGGTCAGGGAGCCTCGTCACGACCTGGCGCTACGCGATGGTGCTGTTACGAACCGAACAACCGGCCCAGCGAACCGGCGGACCCGGTGCCGCCGTCGCCGTCGCCATCGCCGTCGTCAGCCACGGACACCTGCGTGGTCAGTGTCGGCGAGACGGACGCGGCGTGCCGGTCCGAGCCGGAGAAGCGGGCCGAGATCCGGTGGGCGCCCACCGAGTCGAAGCTGTGCGAGAGCGTTGCCTTGCCGTCGACGACGCCGACCGGCTCACCGAGCGGGACCTCGCCGTCGGTGAACTGCACGGTGCCGCCGGCGGGCGTCGGGGCCACCGTGGCCATGAGGTCGACCGCGGAGCCCACGGTTGCGGCGCCGGGCACCTCCAACCCGGTGGTGGTGGCGATGTCCCGCGCCTCGACGGTGACGTTCACACCGATGGGGTTGAAGGTCGTCGCCCCGAGCCAGGTGCCCACCTGGAACGAGAGCCCACTGTCGAACGTCCCGGCCCGCGCGGCATCCGGAACCTTGTAGGTGACCTCGAACGTCACGTCCTTGTTCTCGCTCAGCCAACGGTCCGAGACCAGCCACGAACCCGACACGGACAGACTGTTGTTCGCATTGTCCAACGACGGCGTCACCGGGTACGTCGACGAGCCCGAGGTCAGCCCCGAGGCCGTGACCTTCGCACTGCCGGCCACGTACTCGAACCCGGCCGGATGCACGTCGGTGATGTTCTCGAGGTACCGGTCCACGGCACTGGTCACCTCGAACACCGTCTTGTACGTCACCGTGGCGCCGCGCTCCGCGCTGCCCGGCGAGACACTCTTGGTGACCTTGACGTTGTCGGTTGTCTTGGTCGCCGAGGTCGGCGCCGCGGACGCGGCCCCGCTGCCGGCGACGAGTCCGACTGCCACCACCGCAGCGGCGCTGACGACCGCCGCTACCCGGCGAATCACGGTTTGGGGCATGGGGGTTCCTCCATGGTTCAGACGGGGCCTGCCGCACGAAGGTCGCATCGCGACGGCTGCTGCCGGGCGGCGCGGCGAGCGACAACTGCCAGTGTTCATACAGTTATACAGTTGCAAACATCGTTTCCCCTGTTCAGGGTTCACTCGCCGTCAGATTGCAAGACCCTGTCAGATCGCAAGACCGTGGGTGACCAGCGCGGCCAGCTCCTCGTACGCCTGCGCGTCGCCGAGTCCGGTCGACTCGGCGACCTGCCTGCGCTGGATCCGCACCATCGTCGACGCCGTCACCTCGGCGACGAACGCCGCGTGGACGTCCCGGAACTCGCCGGCCCGGACCCCCTCGGTGATGAGGTCCTGCACTCGACCCGCCGCGTAGCGGGTGTTCTGCTCGTAGACCTCCCTGGCGGCCACGTTCGCGGCGAGGTCCTCCATGAACTGCGTCGACGCCGGGCGCAGCTGCTCGCCGACCGCTTCCAGGTAGGTCCGAATGCGGTCTCGGGCGCCGCTCGCCCCGGCTAGTCGCTCCTCCACCCGCTCGGTCGCACCTCGGAAGAAGTGGACGGTCGCGGCGCGGACGAGCTGTTCCTTGCTGGCCGCCAGTCCGTAGAGCGTGGACTTCGAGCACTGCAGCCTGGTCGCCAACTCGTCGAGGGTGAGGTGGGCGAAACCCTCCGCCAACAGCAGCTCGACGAGCTGGTCGAGCAGCTGAGCCTTGCGGGCCGCGCCACGCACCTGGGTTGCCATACATATAACAGTACTGCAGTATCGATGCCAGTACCGTTACTGACCCGAGGAGAGCGCATGCCCGTCGAACGACTGCTGCCCAGCCAGGAAGCTCACGACCTGATCGAGCTGACCCGCGACGTAGCAGACAAGGTGCTGCGCCCCAAGGTCGACGCACACGAGAAGTCCGAGACCTTCCCCGATGGCGTGTTCCCCGCACTCGGTCGCGCGGGGCTGCTGAGCCTGCCGTATCCCGAGGAGTTCGGCGGCGGCGGCCAGCCCTACGAGGTGTACCTCCAGGTACTCGAGGAGCTGGCGGCGCGCTGGGCGGCCGTGGCCGTGGCAACCAGCGTCCACAGCCTGTCCTGCTTCGCGCTCGCCACTCACGGCACCACCGAGCAGCAGGCCAAGTGGCTGCCGGACATGTTGAGCGGCAACACCATCGGCGCCTACAGCCTCTCCGAGCCGCAGGCCGGCTCCGACGCGGCCGCGCTCACCTGCAAGGCCACCGCCGTCGACGGCGGGTTCCGGATCAACGGCTCGAAAGCGTGGATCACCAACGGCGGTCGCGCCGACTTCTACACGCTCTTCGCCCGCACCAGCGACGACGGACCGCGCGGGATCTCCTGCTTCCTGGTCGATTCCGCGACCGAGGGCCTGAGCTTCGGCAAGCCCGAGGAGAAGATGGGACTGCGGGCGGTGCCGACCACCTCCGCGCACTACGACGACGCCTTCGTCGACGCCGAGCGCCTCATCGGACAGACCGGCCAGGGCCTGCCGATCGCGTTCAGCGCGCTCGACTCGGGCCGACTCGGCATCGCCGCCGTCGCGGTCGGGCTCGCCCAGGGCGCACTCGACGACGCGGTTGCATATGCCAAGGAGCGCAAGGCATTCGGCAAGCGCATCATCGACCACCAGGGGCTCGGCTTCCTCCTTGCCGACATGGCCGCCGCCGTGGACTCTGCGCGCGCCACCTACCTCGACGCCGCACGGCGACGCGACGCCGGGTTGCCGTACTCACGCCAGGCGAGTGTGGCCAAGCTGATCGCCACCGACGCCGCCATGAAGGTCACGACCGACGCTGTCCAGGTCTTCGGCGGCTACGGCTACACCCAGGACTTCCCGGTCGAGCGGTACATGCGCGAAGCCAAGATCACCCAGATCTTCGAGGGCACCAACCAGATCCAGCGCCTGGTGATCGCACGGTCGCTCGCCGGCTGACCGGCTCGCCACTCTTGCCGCGCCGGTCGCACACCGGCGCGGCAAGCGTCATGTGTCGCGCATCACGTTGCGCGCCCACGTCGCCCGCTGACACATTGTCGTGCAAGGCTCACGACGCTGGGCCGAGCCAAGACTCAGGCCAGTCGGGAGGTCGCGGGTGTCATCGAATTCCGTGAGTGCGATCAGTGGCGCCCACTATCGCTCTCTGATCCAGAACGTCGACATGCCGGTCATCGTGCACCAGAGCGACGACCACGTGGTCGACGTCAACCGCGCCTTCGCGGAACTGCTCGGGTACACGCTGCCCGAGGCCCGCGCGCTCGGCCCGCGAGAGTTCGTGCACCCGCGACTGATGGCCGAACACGACCAGGGGCAGCACCGGTTGATCTCGGGGGCGCAACTGGACCTCGCCGCCGACTACGACCTCGTCCGCAAGGACGGCGGCGTCATCCGGGCCCGGGTGAAGAAGTCGGTCGCGCGGCACAACGCGGAGACCGTGGTGATGACGGTGATCGAGGGAACTCCGCTGTCGCTGTGACCGCCCGCTCGGCGGCTCCGTCCGCGGCTGGGACGAGGACTCAGTCCCCGCAGCACCCGCCCGGCACCGTGCGCACCTCTCGGGTCGCCGCGTTGCGCGCGGCCAGTTCCTCGTTCGGCGGGTAGTCGACGGCCACCAGGCTGAGCCCGTGCGCGGGTGCCACCAGCACCGAACTCGACCGGGACCGCTCCTGCAGCAGGGCAATCGTCCACTCCGGGGTGCGGCGACCCTCGCCGACCGCGATCATCGCGCCGACGAGACTGCGCACCATCGACCAGCAGAAGGCATCGGCACTGACGTAGGCCGTGACGATGTCACCCTCACGTGACCAGTCGAAGCGCTGCAACTCGCGGACGGTCGTCGCGTTCTCCTTGCGCCGGCAGAAGGCGGCGAAGTCGTGCAGACCGAGCAGCCCGCGGGACGCCTCACGCATCGCGTCGAGGTCGAGCGTCTTGGGCACCGACACGGTGTCGCGGGCACGCAGCGGTTCGGCGCCGTAGCGGGCGGTGGTGATCCGGTACTCGTAGTGCCGGCGGATGGCAGAGAACCGGGCGTCGAACTCGGCCGGCACCTCGGTGACCGCCTTGACCCGCACGTCCGGCGGCAGGAAGCGCGCGAGCCTGCGCACCAGGCGCTCCGGTTCGGCGGGCGCGGCGGCCACGKACACGTCCAAGTGCGCGACCTGGCCGCTGGCGTGTACGCCCGCGTCGGTGCGGCCGGCGACGGTCAGCTGCACGGGCTCGCGCAGGATCGTCGAGAGCGCCTGCTCGAGCACGCCGCAGACCGTCCGCAGGCCGGGCTGTCGGGCCCAGCCGGAGAAGTCGGTCCCGTCGTAGGTGATGTCGAGGCGAAAGCGAACGAACCCGCCGTCCCTGGAAGGGGCGGCGGGTTCGATCGAGGGTTCTGACGCGTTCAGCGTTAGTCCTTCTTGGCCTCGTCGGCCTCGACGACCTCGGCCTCGACCTCGGGGGTCTCGACCTCGGCCTCGACGGCCTGCTCCTCGACGGCCGGAGCTGCCTGCGAAGCCTGCACGCGACGTGCGCGGTCGGCCTCGGAGGTCACGGTCTGCTCCTTGACGAGCTCGATGATTGCCATCGGCGCGTTGTCACCCTTGCGGGGGACCGTCTTGATGATGCGGGTGTAGCCGCCGTTGCGCTCCGCGTAGAACGGACCGATCTCCGCGAACAGGGTGTGCACGACATCCTTGTTGCGGATGACCTTCAGCACCTCACGACGGTGAGCCAGCGTGCCGGCCTTCGCGTGCGTGATGAGCTTCTCGGCGTAAGGCCGCACGGCCTTCGCCTTGGCCTCGGTGGTGGTGATGCGGCCGTGCTCGAAGAGCGCGGTGGCCAGGTTGGCGTAGATCGCCTTCTGGTGGGAAGCCGACCCGCCGAAGCGGGCACCCTTCTTGGGCTTGGGCATGATGAATCTCCTAGTGAAGAACCTAAAGAGCTGGTCTACAGCTGTTCGGTCTCGGCGTAATCCTGGTCGTTGCCGTCGGTGTCGTTGAAGGCACCCGCATCCGTGTCGCTCCACGTACCGGTGGCGGCGTCATAGCCGGCAACGGTGCTGGGGTCGAACGAGGCCGGGCTGTCCTTCAGGGCCAGGCCGAGCGAATGCAGCTTGACCTTCACCTCGTCGATGGACTTCTGACCGAAGTTGCGGATGTCCAGCAGATCGGACTCGGTGCGACCAACCAGCTCGCCGACGGTGTGAACACCCTCGCGCTTGAGGCAGTTGTAGGAACGGACCGTCAGGTCCAGGTCCTCGATCGGCAGTCCGAAGGAAGCGATGTGATCGGCCTCGGCGGGCGAGGGTCCGATCTCGATGCCTTCTGCTTCGACGTTCAGCTCACGGGCCAGGCCGAAGAGCTCAACCAGGGTCTTGCCCGCCGAGGCGAGCGCGTCCCGCGCGGTGATGGAGTTCTTGGTCTCCACGTCCAGCACGAGCCGATCGAAGTCGGTGCGCTGCTCGACGCGGGTGGCCTCCACCTTGTAGGTGACCTTGAGCACGGGCGAGTAGATCGAGTCGACCGGGATACGGCCGATCTCGGCGCCGGACGCCTTGTTCTGGACGGCGGGGACGTAGCCGCGACCGCGCTCGACAACGAGCTCGATCTCCAGCTTTCCCTTGTCGTTCAGGGTGGCGATGTGCAGATCCGGGTTGTTCACCGTGACGCCGGCCGGGGGCACGATGTCGCCTGCGGTCACAGCGCCGGGGCCCTGCTTGCGGACGTACATGGTGACCGGCTCGTCCTCTTCGGAGCTCACGACGAGGCCCTTGAGGTTCAGGATGATGTCGGTGACGTCTTCCTTCACACCCGGGACGGTGGTGAACTCGTGCAGGACGCCGTCGATACGGATGCTGGTGACAGCAGCGCCGGGGATCGACGACAGCAGGGTGCGGCGAAGCGAGTTGCCGAGGGTGTACCCGAAGCCGGGCTCAAGGGGCTCGATGACGAACTTCGAGCGGTTGTCAGCGATGACCTCTTCGGTCAGCGTGGGTCGCTGAGAAATGAGCATTCGTTTTCCTCCTGTACGGGCGTCCGCTATTTGACGCCGCGATGGATGGTGCCTGGGGCACTCGTGCGCCTCCCCGGTGACCGCAGCCACCGGAAAGGCGCACGAATGGAAGGCATTACTTCGAGTACAGCTCCACGATCAGCTGCTCCTGCAGCGGAACGTCGATCTGTGCGCGCTCGGGCTCCTGGTGGACCAGGACGCGGAGGCGACCCGGGACAACCTGCAGCCAACCGGGGACCGGACGGTCGCCGACGGTCTCGCGGGCAACCTGGAACGGMAGSGTGSWSAGCGACTTCTCCTTGACATCGATGATGTCGTACTGSGAGACGCGGTAGCTCGGGATGTCRACCTTCTTGTTGTTCACGAGAAGGTGRCCGTGGCTCACGAGCTGACGGGCCTGACGACGGGTACGGGCCAGGCCGGCGCGGTACACGACGTTGTCGAGACGGGTCTCGAGGATGCGGAGCAGGTTCTCGCCGGTCTTGCCCGGGCGACGAACCGCTTCCTTGTAGTAGCGGACGAACTGCTTCTCCATGACGCCGTAGGTGAAGCGAGCCTTCTGCTTCTCCTGCAGCTGGAGCAGGTACTCGCTCTCCTTGATCCGCGCGCGGCCGTGCTGGCCCGGCGGGTAGGGGCGGCGCTCGAATGCCTGGTCGCCTCCAACGAGGTCGACGCGCAGACGACGCGACTTGCGGGTCATGGGGCCGGTATAACGTGCCATTTTCTAAACCTTTCCTTCCCGCTAGACCCGACGCCGCTTGGGCGGACGGCAGCCGTTGTGCGGCTGGGGGGTGACGTCAGAGATGGTGCCGACCTCGAGGCCTGCGGCCTGCAGCGAGCGGATTGCGGTCTCGCGTCCCGAGCCGGGGCCCTTGACGAACACGTCGACCTTCTTCACACCGTGCTCCTGCGCCTTGCGGGCAGCGCTCTCGGCGGCCAGCTGCGCGGCGAACGGGGTGGACTTACGCGAGCCCTTGAAACCGACGTGTCCCGAGGACGCCCACGAGATGACGTTTCCGGCCGGGTCCGTGATGGACACGATGGTGTTGTTGAAGGTGCTCTTGATGTGAGCGGCACCGTGCGGGACGTTCTTCTTGTCCCTGCGACGCGCCTTCTGGGTCTTCTTGGGACCGGTGCTACGAGACTTGGGGGGCATTACTTCGCCTTCTTCTTGCCGRCAATGGTGCGCTTCGGGCCCTTGCGGGTACGGGCGTTGGTCTTGGTGCGCTGACCACGCACGGGCAGACCACGACGGTGGCGCAGGCCCTGGTAGCAGCCGATCTCGATCTTGCGACGGATGTCCGCCTGAACCTCGCGGCGAAGGTCACCCTCGACCTTCAGCGACTCCTCGATGTACTCGCGGAGCTTGGCCAGGTCCTCGTCGCCCAGATCCTTGCTGCGCAGATCCGGGTTGACACCGGTCGCGGCAAGGATCTCCTTGGAGCGGGTACGGCCGACGCCGTAGATGTAAGTCAGTGCGATCTCCATACGCTTTTCGCGAGGAAGATCAACACCTGCGAGACGTGCCATGAGGCATTTCCTATCGGTGTGCGGAGGTCTGCTCCCAGCCCGTCCCCTGTGTCCTCTGATTGCTCAGAGCGTCTTTCAACTAACTCAGTGGGGCCCCGGCCTCCGTGCCGGGGGTCTACCGATGCGTGCCTGTTGGGTCGGAACCCGAGGGCCGTCGCACCGGCTGGTACTGGGAGGTCTTCTTGTCAGTTGCGTCGGGCAAGCCGATCGCAAGTCGTGCAGGTGGTTATCCCTGACGCTGCTTGTGACGCAGGTTCTCGCAGATCACCATGACCCGGCCGTTACGACGGATCACCTTGCACTTCTCGCAGATCTTCTTGACGCTCGGCTGAACCTTCACGTCTGTCTAATCTCCTGTGTGTCGCCCACCGGGGGTGGACATAGTTCTTCCCGGGCCAGGTGTGGCCCGGGGAGCTTTCGTTACTTGTACCGGTAGACGATGCGACCGCGAGAAAGGTCGTAGGGCGACAGCTCTACGACGACACGGTCTTCCGGCAGGATGCGAATGTAGTGCTGACGCATCTTGCCGCTGATGTGCGCGAGCACCTTGTGGCCGTTCTCGAGCTCAATGCGAAACATTGCATTGGGCAGCGGTTCGACCACGCGACCCTCGACCTCGATGGCCCCGTCTTTCTTAGCCATATCCTCCGCGATCCGTTGGTGGGCATCGTTCTCCGTTACGGTGGTGCCCAAGCGTTACTGAACCGGACGAACGCAGGCCTCGCACGCAAGCGCGAGCCCATTCGACCGGCACGCAGGACGCACCATTGATCTAGCTTACCGGAGTTCCCTCACCAGGCCAAATGTGCCCCGCGGAACCGCAGCCGGTGAAAGGACCGACCCGTGCGTGCCGTCGTGCAACGAGTGACCTCCGCCTCGGTCGAGGTCGACGGCCAGATCGTCGCCACGATCGACCCCGACACCCAGGGACTGCTGGTCCTGCTCGGGGTGGGACACGACGACGACTCGGCAGCGGCCGCAGCCCTCGCCGCGAAGGTGTGGAAGCTACGCATTCTGGACGGTGAACGCTCCGCCTCCGACGTCGCGGCACCGATCCTGGTCGTCAGCCAGTTCACGCTGCTCGCCGACACCCGAAAGAGCCGGCGACCGTCCTGGTCGGCGGCCGCGCCCCGCGCCGTCGCGGAACCACTGGTCGACGCGTTCGCCGACGCACTGCGCGGGCTCGGCGCCGACGTCGCGACCGGTCACTTCGGCGCACACATGAAGGTGGCCTCGGTCAACGACGGGCCGGTCACGCTGCTCCTCGAGTCCTGACACCGGCCGCCACGACGAGCCGGGCCGCCGCCTCAGCCGATGCCGATCTCCGGGTCAGGGGCGATGGCGACCGCCGGGCGGTCGCACTGCGGGTCGTACGCGAGGGTCTCGTAGTCGCACCACTGCGGACGGGCCGAGTCCTCCGCCGGCAGGTCGCACTCGGGACCGAGGTTGACGACGATGCCGCGGCACTGCAGCGGCGGACTGCTGGGGTCCGCCCCGGTTCCGAGTTCGACGGGGGGCGGGGAGGGCGCGTCGGGGGCGGAGGCGAACGCCGGTTGGGCGGCGCCGAGACACAGGAACAGGGCGAACGGCGCGGCGGCGACGAGTCGGTTGACGGACATGATCGAGATCCTCTCTGGTCGGGACTGGACACCTTCGACAGTGGTCGACGGCCTCCGTCACAACCAGTCCCCCGCGGTCGGAGTCCCCTGCCCCCGCCGGTGCCGGAATTCCCCCCGCGGAGTGGTTGACACGACAAAGGACAAGGCACCCACGGCCGGGAACGGCCGTGGGTGCCTTGCCTGCTGCGCGTGCGCCCGCTACTCGGGGCGCAGGGTGAGGATTCGCGGGCCGTCCTCGGTCACCGCGACGGTGTGCTCCCAATGCGCCGCCCGGGAGCCGTCGGTGGTGACGACAGTCCAGTCGTCGTCGAGCACCTCGGTCTCGGTGGTGCCGAGGGTCAGCATCGGCTCGATGGCCAGCACGGAGCCGACGACCAGCTCCGGCCCCTTGCCCGGCTTGCCCTCGTTCGCGAGGAACGGGTCCATGTGCATCTCGCGCCCGATGCCGTGACCGCCGTAGCCGTCGACGATGCCGTAGCGACGGCCGTGTGCCTGCTCCGCGGCCAGGGTGCCCAACTCGATCGCGTGGGAGACGTCGGTCAAGCGGTTACCCGCCAGCATCGCCGCGATGCCGGCCTCCATCGACAGCCGGGTGGCCTCGCTGAGGTCACGGTCCGCGTCGAGGTACTCCCCCACCGCGAACGTCCACGCCGAGTCGCCGTGCCAGCCGTCGAGGATGGCCCCGCAGTCGATCGAAACGAGGTCGCCCTCGACGAGGATGTCCTCGGCGGACGGGATGCCGTGCACCACACGGTCGTTGACCGACGAACAGATCGACCCGGTGAAGCCGTGGTACCCGAGGAACGAGGGCACCGCCCCCGCGTCCCGGATGGTCTGTTCGGCGAGCCGGTCCAGTTCCAGCGTGCTCACGCCGGGCTTGGCGGCATCCCGGACCGCGACCAGGGTCGCGCCGACGATGGCCCCGGCCGCGGCCATGGCATCGAGCTCACCGGCGGTGCGGAACGGGACGACCTTCTTGCGACGGAACCCCACGAAAACCTCTTACCTTGTACTTGTCGAGCTTGGAGTCTTGTCGAACTTGGACGAGCGGTGGTTACTTACCGAGTGCGGCGAGCGCACGGGCGTTGACCTCGTCGACCTCGCCGACCGCGTCCACCGTGACGACGGTACCCGCGTAGTGGTCGAGCAGCGGTGCGGTCTCCTCGCGGTAGACGCGCATCCGGTTGCGGATGACGTCCTCGGTGTCGTCGGCGCGGCCCCGGGCGAGCATGCGCTCGACCACGACGTCGTCGGCGACGTCGAAGGCCAGCACCCCGTCCAGCTTGGCATCGAGGTCGGCGAGGATCTTCTCGAGCGCGAGCGCCTGGTCCACCGTGCGCGGGAAGCCGTCGAGCAGGAACCCGTTGACCGCGTCCGGCTCGGCGACGCGCGCCTTGACCATGTTGTTGGTGATCTCGCTGGGCACCAGGTCGCCGGCGTCCATGTACTTCTTCGCCTCGAGGCCGAGCGCGGTCTGCTGACCGATGTTCGCGCGGAACAGATCGCCCGTCGAGATGGCCGGAACGCCGAGCTTCTCCGACAGGATGGCGGCCTGAGTGCCCTTACCGGCACCGGGAGGACCAAGGAGGACAAGTCTCACTTGAGGAACCCTTCGTAGTTGCGCTGCATGAGTTGGCTCTCGATCTGCTTGACGGTGTCGAGGCCGACACTGACCAGAATCAGGACCGCCGCACCACCGAAGATGCTGCTACCCGACGCCCCCTGGGAGAGGAAGAGGTTCGGCAGCACTGCGATGAGACCGAGATAGATCGCGCCCGGCAGTGTGATGCGGCTGAGCACGTAGTTGAGGTAGTCCGCCGTCGGGCGGCCCGGGCGGATGCCCGGGATGAACCCGCCGTACTTCTTCATCTCGTCCGCGCGCTCTTCGGGGTTGAAGGTGATCGCGACGTAGAAGTAGGTGAAGAAGACGATGAGCAGGAAGTAGATGAGGATGTAGACCGGGTTGGAGGGGTTCACCAGGTACTCCTGGATGATCCGCTGCCACCAACTCGGATCCGCGGCCGTGCTCGAACCGGTGAGCTGCGCGATCAGGTTCGGCAGGTACAGCAGCGAGGACGCGAAGATCACCGGGATGACGCCGGCCTGGTTGACCTTGAGCGGGAGGTACGTCGACGAGCCGCCGTACATCTTCCGGCCGACCATCCGCTTGGCGTACTGCACCGGGATACGGCGCTGGCCCTGCTCGACGAACACCACGCCGGCAATGAGCACGAGGACCGCCACCAGCACGAGGGCGAAGATGAGGCCGCCGCGGCTGTCGAGGATGGCACCACCCTCCGAGGGAAGTCGCGAGGCGATGCCCGAGAAGATCAGCAGCGACATGCCGTTGCCGACGCCGCGCTCGGTGATCAGCTCGCCGAACCACATCACCAGGGCCGCACCGGCCGTCATCACCAGCACGATGATGACCAGACCGAAGATCGACTGGTCGTCGATGATCTCCTGCTGGCAACCCTGCAACAGCTGACCACGCGCCGCGAGCGCGACGATGCCGGTCGACTGGAGGATGGCGAGCGCGATGGAGAGGTAACGCGTGTACTGCGTCATCTTGACCTGGCCCGATTCGCCCTCCTTGCGGAGTTCCTCGAACCTCGGGATGACCACGGTCAGCAACTGCACGATGATGCTTGCCGTGATGTACGGCATGATGCCGATCGCGAACACCGACAGCTGCAGCAACGCGCCGCCGGAGAACAGGTTGATCAGCGAGTAGATACCCGCAGACTCACCACCGGAGATCTGGTCGATACAGGCCGTGACGTTCGCATAGTTGACACCGGGCGACGGCAGTGTTGCACCGAAGCGGTACAAGGCGATCAGGCCCAGGGTGAAGAGGATCTTCCGCCTCAGGTCGGGAGTCCTGAAGGCCGAGACAAAGGCGGAAAGCAAAGATCCTCCTGGCACGACGGGTTGTCGCGAGCGATTTGCTCGGCTGGCTAGATGAACTCTAGAACACTAGCAGTGAGGGCACGGCGAGCAGCCCGGCATACACAGATTGGTCTGCCGTCAGCGCTGTACCTCGGGGCGCGCATCTTTGGCAACGCGGCCCGAAGTACGGACTATACAGAACGCCGATGGCCGCAGCACTGCCCTTGCGGACAGTGACTGCGGCCATCGGATATCCGGTCAGAGACCGATCACAGCTCGGTGGTGGTCCCACCTGCAGCAGCGATCTTCTCCTTGGCGGAACCGGTGAACTTGTTCACGGTGACCTGAACGGCAACCGTGAGCTCTCCGTCGCCGAGAACCTTGACGAGCTCGTTCTTGCGAACGGCGCCGGCCTCGACGAGCTCCTGAACACCGATCGTGCCGCCGTTCGGGAACAGTCGGGCGATGTCGCCGACGTTCACGACCTGGTACTCGGTGCGGAACGGGTTCTTGAAGCCCTTGAGCTTGGGCAGACGCATGTGCAGCGGCATCTGTCCACCCTCGAAGGCGGCCGGCACGTTCTTACGAGCCTTGGTGCCCTTGGTACCGCGACCCGCGGTCTTGCCACGCTTGCCGCCCTCACCACGACCGACGCGAATCTTGTCGGACTTGGATCCCGGTGCGGGGCGCAGGTGGTGCAGTTTGATGGTCATGGTTAGACCTCCTCAACGGTTACGAGGTGGCGCACCACGTTGATCAGACCGCGGTTCTGTGCGTTGTCCTCACGAACAACGGTCTGACGGATGCCCTTGAGACCGAGCGTGCGCAGAGAATCCTTCTGGTTCTGCTTGGTCCCGATGGTGCTCTTGATCTGGGTGACCTTGAGATCTGCCATTACTTCACACTCCCAGCCTGTGCGCGAGCGCGCAGCATGCCGGCGGGGGCAACCTCTTCGAGGGTCAGGCCGCGGCGAGCCGCAACTTCCTCGGGACGCTGCAGACCCTTGAGCGCAGCAACGGTCGCGTGAACGACGTTGATGGCGTTGTCGCTACCGAGCGACTTCGACAGGATGTCCGCGATACCCGCGCACTCCAGCACGGCACGCACCGCGCCACCGGCAATGACACCGGTACCCGGGCTGGCCGGACGGAGCATGACCACACCGGCCGCCGCCTCACCCTGGATCGGGTGGGTGATGGTGGAGCCGATCATCGGGACGCGGAAGAAGCTCTTGCGAGCCTCCTCGACACCCTTCTGGATGGCCGCGGGAACTTCCTTGGCCTTGCCGTAGCCGACGCCGACGAGTCCGTTGCCGTCGCCCACGATGACCAGAGCGGTGAAGCTGAAGCGACGACCACCCTTGACGACCTTGGAGACACGGTTGATGGTGACAACGCGCTCGATGAAGTTCGACTTCTCGGCCGACTGGCCACCGCGACGATCGTCACGGCCGCCGCCACGACGGTCGCCGCCGCCACGGTTGTCCCCGGTGTTGGGGCCATTCTGTCCGGCGGGTCCGCTGCCGCCGTCACGCCTCTGACGTCCCGGCATCAGACTGTCCTTCCGTTCGAAATGTTGGTCATCAGAACTTCAACCCGCTTTCGCGGGCTGCATCCGCGAGTGCCGCGATGCGACCGTGGTAGCCGTGTCCACCGTGGTCGAAGACCACGGCTTCGATGCCGGCGGCCTTGGCGCGCTCGGCGATCAGCTGACCCACCTTGGCGCTGAGGGCCTTCTTGTCGCCCTCCGCGCCACGGATGTCGGCCTCGATGGTCGACGCCGCCGCCAGCGTGTGGCCGGCGAGGTCGTCCACGAGCTGCACGTGGATGTGGCGAGAAGACCGGTTGACGACCAGGCGAGGACGCTCGGGCGTGCCGGAGATCTTCTTGCGAAGACGGAAGTGACGACGCGTCTTCGCGAGACGACGCGTGGTGGACGCATCCTTGCCCAGCGGAATCCGCTTGGCTTTCTGGTTTGCAGTCTGGCTCATATCACTTACCCGTCTTTCCGACCTTGCGGCGGATCTGCTCACCCTCGTAGCGAACGCCCTTGCCCTTGTAGGGGTCGGGGCGACGCAGACGACGGATGTTGGCCGAGATCTGGCCGACCTTCTGCTTGTCGATGCCGGACACCGAGAACCGGGTGGGCGACTCGACCACGAAGGTGATGCCCTCCGGCGCCTCGATCGGCACGGGGTGGCTGTAGCCCAGGGCGAACTCGAGGTCCTTGCCCTTCAGTGCGACGCGGTAGCCGACGCCGTGAATCTCCATCTTGGTGGTGTAACCCTCGGTGACACCGGTGATGAGGTTCGCGACCAGGGTGCGCGAGAGGCCGTGCAGCGCGCGGCTGCGACGCTCGTCGTCCGGACGGGTGACCAGAACGGCACCGTCCTCGCCCTTGGTGATGGCGATCGGCTCGGAGACCGTCAGCGAGAGGGCGCCCTTGGGGCCCTTCACCGAGATGTCCTGGCCATCGATGGTGACGTCAACGCCCGCGGGGACGGTGACCGGAATCTTTCCAATACGCGACATTGTGGTGGCCTCCCTTACCAGACGTAGGCGAGGACTTCGCCGCCCACGCCCTGCTTGGCCGCCTGACGATCCGTGAGCAGGCCGGATGACGTGGAGATGATCGCCACGCCGAGGCCGCCCAGGACCTTGGGCAGGTTGGTGGACTTCGCGTAAACCCGGAGACCGGGCTTGGAAACGCGCCGGACGCCCGCGAGGCTGCGCTCTCGGCTGGGTCCGTACTTCAGGTCGACGATGAGGGTCTTGCCCACCTCGGCGTCCTCGGTACGGAAGTCGGAGATGTAACCCTCGCGCTTGAGGATCTCGGCGATGTTCGCCTTGATCTTCGAGTGGGGAAGCTTCACCTCGTCGTGAAACGCCGTGTTGGCGTTGCGCAGACGAGTCAAGAAGTCTGCGATCGGATCGGTCATGGTCATAGGGGTGACCTGTTCACCTTTCTCGCAGTGGTTCCCATGCAACACCGTTCCGTGGCCGGTGACCTCTCGGTCACCGGCCACGGCCGGCCGTGGGCCTACCGCGAAGGGGTTTTCCTATTGAACTGGCTCACGGCTGCGAGCCAGAAGTCTGTGCTACCAGGAGCTCTTGTGAACGCCGGGCAGCTCGCCCGCGTGGGCCATCTCGCGCAGGCAGATTCGGCACAGGCCGAACTTGCGGAACACCGAGTGGGGCCGGCCGCACCGCTGGCAGCGGGTGTAGGCGCGCACCGCGAACTTCGGCTTCTTGTTGGCCTTGTTGACCAGTGCCTTCTTCGCCATGGCTCAGTTCTCCTTGAACGGGAAGCCGAGGTGCTTGAGCAGGGCACGGCCTTCTTCGTTGTTGGTGGCGGTCGTCACGACGGTGATGTCCATACCGCGCGGGCGATCGATCTTGTCCACATCGATCTCGTGGAACATCGACTGCTCGTTGAGACCGAAGGTGTAGTTGCCGTTGCCGTCGAACTGCGTGCCCGACAGGCCGCGGAAGTCCCTGATACGGGGCAGCGCGATGGACACGAGACGGTCCAGGAACTCCCACATGCGGTCGCCACGGAGGGTGACGCGCGCGCCGATGGGCATGCCCTCGCGGAGCTTGAACTGCGCGATGGACTTGCGAGCCTTGCGGATCTCCGGCTTCTGGCCGGTGATCAGCTCGAGGTCGGTGACCGCACCGTTGATGAGCTTCGCGTCACGGGCGGCGTCGCCGACACCCATGTTGACGACGACCTTGACGACGCCGGGGATCTGCATGACGTTCGCGTAGGCGAACTCCGCGTTCAGCGCGTCCTTGATCTCCGCGCGGTAGCGGGCCTTCAGACGCGGCTGGATCTTGTTCTCAGTGCTAGTCATCTCAGATGTCCTTCCCGTTCTTACGGGAGATCCGAACCCGCTTGCCGTTGTCATCGGTCCGGTAACCCACGCGAGTGGCGTTGCCGTCCGAGTCCACGACCTGCACGTTCGAGACGTGGATCGGGGCCTCCTGCGTGACGATGCCGCCGACGGAGGCGCCACGCTCGTTCGCGGAGACCGCGGTGTGCTTCTTGATCCGGTTCACGCCCTCGACGAGGACCTTGTCGGTCGCGGGGAAGGCCTTGATGACCTTGCCCTTCGCGCCCTTGTCCTTGCCGGCGATGACCAGAACGGTGTCACCCTTGTGCACCTTCATCACAGCACCTCCGGGGCGAGCGAGACGATCTTCATGAACTTCTTGTCGCGCAGCTCGCGGCCGACGGGGCCGAAGATGCGGGTACCGCGGGGATCGTGGTCAGGCTTGATGAGAACGGCAGCGTTCTCATCGAACTTGATGTACGAACCGTCCGGACGGCGACGCTCCTTGGTGGTGCGAACGATGACCGCCTTGACGATCTCGCCCTTCTTGATGTTGCCACCGGGGATGGCGTCCTTGACGGTTCCGACGATGATGTCGCCGATCCCGGCGTAGCGACGAGACGATCCGCCGAGAACGCGGATGCAGAGAATCTCCTTGGCACCCGTGTTGTCGGCGACACGCAGTCGCGACTCCTGCTGGATCACTGATCTCTCCTAAGACCTGGATTTTCTTACGCAGCGGATACCGACCCGATGCGCGCGGCCTGTTGCCCCACCCACCCGCATGCGGACACGCGGAGGCACAGGCAACCGCTCTAGTGTAGGGAACTGCAGGGCCGATGCCAAATCGACCCCACTCCCCCGCACCCGAGCTGACCTGGCACCGGCGTCGGTAAACCACTCTGAAATGGCAGCGGCCCGCCCCCGACGGGGAGCGGGCCGCTGCACGGTACTGCTGTTCCTACTTGGCCTTCTCGAGCACCTCGACCAGACGCCAGCGCTTGGTCGCCGACAGCGGTCGGGTCTCCATCAGCTGGACGCGGTCGCCGACGCCGGCGACGCTGTTCTCGTCGTGCGCCTTGACCTTGGTGGTACGGCGGATGATCTTGCCGTAGAGCGGGTGCTTGACCCGGTCCTCGAGCTCGACCACGATGGTCTTCTCCATCTTGTCGGAGACCACGTAGCCGATGCGGGTCTTGCGCATGCCGCGCTCTTCACTCACTGCGCTGTCCTTCTGGTTCTCACTCATGCCGCGTCACCCGCATCGGGTCCGGCGGCGAGACCGAGCTCACGCTCACGCATGACGGTGTAGACACGCGCGATCTCGTGGCGGACGGTCCGCAGACGACGGTTGTTGTCCAACTGACCGGTCGCCATCTGGAAGCGCAGGTTGAACAGCTCTTCCTTTGACTCGCGGAGCCGGGTGACCAGCTCCTCTTCCGTGAGCTCGCGGAGCTCTGCGGCTGGGGTTCCAGTAGCCATCAGAACTGCTCCTCCCTCGTGACGATCCGGCACTTGCAGGGGAGCTTGTGCATCGCGCGGGTCAGGGCCTCGCGAGCAGTCTCCTCGTTGGGGTACGTCATCTCGAACATGACGCGGCCCGGCTTGACGTTCGCGATCCACCACTCGGGCGAACCCTTACCGGAACCCATTCGGGTCTCGGCAGGCTTCTTCGTGAGCGGGCGATCCGGGAAGATGTTGATCCAGATCTTGCCGCCACGCTTGATGTGGCGCGTCATCGCGATACGAGCGGACTCGATCTGACGGTTGGTGATGTAGGCGGGCTCGAGAGCCTGGATGCCGTAGTCACCGAAGGTCACCTGGGTGCCACCCTTGGCGGCACCGGTACGGCTCGGGTGGTGCTGCTTGCGGTGCTTGACCCGACGGGGGATCAACATAGCGTCAGCCCTCCTGATTCGTGTCGGTGGAAACCGGAGCCTCAGCGGTCGCGGTTGCGGCGCGACCGGCCTCGGTGCTGGTCGCGGTGGTGCCCGAGGCACCGGAGCGACGCGGACGCGAGGGACGCTCGCGGCGCGGGCGGTCGCCGGCCGGGGCTGCGCTGGCGGTGACCTCACGCTTGCCGCCGACGATGTCGCCCTTGTAGATCCAGACCTTCACGCCGATGCGGCCGAAGGTGGTCTTGGCCTCGTAGAGCCCGTAGTCGATGTCCGCACGCAGCGTGTGCAGCGGAACCCGACCCTCGCGGTAGAACTCCGAGCGGGACATCTCGGCACCGCCGAGACGACCGGAGCACTGCACCCGGATGCCCTTGACGTTGGGCTGACGCATCGCAGACTGGATTGCCTTACGCATGGCGCGACGGAACGCGACACGGTTCGACAGCTGCTCGGCGACACCCTGGGCCACGAGCTGGGCCTCGGCCTCGGCGTTCTTGACCTCGAGGATGTTCAGCTGAACCTGCTTGCCGGTCAGCTTCTCCAGCTCGGCGCGGATGCGATCGGCCTCGGCGCCGCGGCGGCCGATGACGATGCCCGGACGAGCGGTGTGGATGTCGACGCGAACCCGGTCACGGGTGCGCTCGATCTCCACCTTCGCGATGCCGGCCCGCTCCATGCCCGTGGCGAGGAGCTTGCGGATGGCGACATCTTCCTTGACGTACTCCGCGTACTGCTTGTCTGCGTACCAGCGAGACTTCCAGTCGGTCGTAATGCCGAGGCGGAAGCCGTGCGGGTTGATTTTCTGGCCCACTATCGAGCACTTCCCTTCCGGCGATTACGGGTCGCGGCGCCGGCCTTGGGCAGGCTCTCCACGATGACCGTGATGTGGCTGGTGCGCTTGCGGATCCGGAACGCACGTCCCTGTGCACGCGGCTGGAACCGCTTGAGGGTCGCGCCCTCGTCCACGTACGCCGTCGCAACGACGAGCGTGCTGGGGTCCAGGTCCAGGTTGTTCTCGGCGTTCGCAGCTGCGCTGGCGATCACCTTCGCAACCGGCTCGCTGGCGGCCTGCGGCGCGAACCGCAGGATGTTCAGCGCGTCCTCGACCGAGCGCCCGCGAACCAGGTCCACGACACGACGCGCCTTCATCGGCGTCACGCGCACGTGGCGCGCGATTGCCTTGGCGGTCGGGTTGGCGGTTTCGGTGTTACTCATCGCCTCTTCGCCTTCCGATCATCCTTGATGTGACCCTTGAACGTGCGGGTCGGTGCGAACTCTCCGAGCTTGTGTCCAACCATCGAGTCGGAGACAAACACGGGAACGTGCTTACGGCCGTCGTGCACCGCGAACGTGTGCCCGATGAAATCCGGGATGATCGTGGAACGACGGGACCAGGTCTTGATGACCTGCTTGGTTCCCTTCTCGTTCTGCACGTCCACCTTCGCAAGGAGGTGGTCATCGACGAACGGGCCCTTCTTAAGGCTGCGTGGCATCCTTCACTCCCTCCTTGACTAGCGCTTGTTCTTGCCGGAACGGCGGCGACGGACGATGAGCTTGTCGCTCGGCTTGTTGGGCTTGCGGGTACGGCCCTCAGGCTGTCCCCACGGGCTGACCGGGTGGCGTCCACCGGAGGTCTTGCCCTCGCCACCACCGTGCGGGTGGTCGACCGGGTTCATCACGACACCACGGACGGTCGGGCGCTTGCCCTTCCAGCGCATACGGCCGGCCTTGCCCCAGTTGATGTTCGACTGCTCGGCGTTGCCGACCTCGCCGACCGACGCGCGGCAACGCACGTCGACGCGACGGATCTCACCGGAAGGCATACGCAGGGTCGCGTACGCGCCCTCCTTGCCCAGCAGCTGGATGCTGGCACCGGCGGAGCGGGCCATCTTGGCGCCGCCACCCGGACGCAGCTCCACCGCATGCACGGTGGTACCGGTCGGGATGTTGCGCAGCGGCAGGTTGTTGCCCGGCTTGATGTCGGCTCCGACACCGGACTCGACCTTCGCACCCTGCTTGAGGTCCTTCGGCGCGATGATGTAGCGCTTCTCACCGTCGGCGTAGTGCAGCAGGGCGATGTTCGCCGTGCGGTTGGGGTCGTACTCGATGTGAGCGACCTTGGCCGGCACGCCGTCCTTGTCGTTACGACGGAAATCGATCAGCCGGTAGGCGCGCTTGTGGCCGCCACCCTTGTGTCGAGTGGTGATTCGACCGTGGGCGTTACGACCACCGCGACCATGCAGCGGGCGAATAAGCGACTTCTCGGGAGTCGACCGAGTGATCTCGGCGAAGTCCGAGACGCTCGAGCCACGACGGCCCGGGGTAGTCGGCTTGTACTTACGGATTGCCATGAGTCTTCTCGTCCTCTATGTCTCGTCAAGTCCCGGCGCTTACGCGACCGGTCCTCCGAAGATCTCGATGGGCTTGCTGTCGGCCGAGAGGGTCACGAGCGCGCGCTTGGTGTCCTTGCGCTTGCCGAAACCGAACTTCGTCCGCTTGCGCTTGCCCTGACGGTTGGCCGTGTTGACGCTGGTCACCTTGACGCCGAAGACCTTCTCGACGGCAATCTTGATCTGCGTCTTGTTCGAGTCCGGGTGCACCAGGAAGGTGTAAGTACCCTCCTCGATCAGTCCGTAGGACTTCTCGGAGATCACCGGGGCCAGCAAGATGTCGCGGGGGTCAGCGATGGTGCTCACTTGCTCTCCTCCTTGCTGTCTGCCTGGGCGGACTCGGCCGGCCCGTGGATGAACGCGTTGAGCGCCTCGACGCTGAACACGACATCGTCGCTGTTGAGCACGTCGTACGTGTTCAGCTGGTCGGGTGCGATGGGGTGCACGCCTTCCAGGTTGTGCACGCTCTTCCAGGCTGCGATGTCCTCGCGGCCCACGACGAGCAGGACCTTCTTGCGATCGGAGATCTCGCCGAGGAACTTCTTCGCGCCCTTGGTGGACGGAGTCTGCCCGGCGACGAGCTCGGTGATCACGTGGATGCGCTCGTTGCGTGCCCGGTCGGAGAGTGCACCGCGCAGGGCGGCGGCAATCATCTTCTTGGGCGTGCGCTGCGCGTAGTTGCGCGGCTGCGGGCCGTGCACGATGCCACCACCGGCGAACTGCGGAGCGCGGGTCGAACCCTGACGGGCGCGGCCGGTGCCCTTCTGACGGTACGGCTTCTTGCCACCACCGCGAACCTCGCCGCGGGTCTTGGTGGAGTGCGTGCCCTGACGTGCCGCAGCGAGCTGCGCGACGACGACCTGGTGCATCAGCGAGATGTTGGCCGTCACGTCGAAGAGCTCGGCGGGAAGGTCGACGGTCCCGTTGGTGCCGCCGTCGGCGGTGCGGACGTCGAGGGTCAGCTTGGTTGCGGTCTCGGTCATGCGGACGCACCACCCTTCACTGCGGTCTTGACGATCACGAGGCCACCCTTGCGGCCCGGGATCGCACCCTTGATGAGCAGCAGACCGTTCTCGGCATCCACCTTGTGGACCGAGAGGTTCTGCGTCGTGATGCGGTCGCTACCCATGCGACCCGCCATGCGCATGCCCTTGAACACGCGGCCGGGGGTGGCGCAACCACCGATGGAACCGGGGCGACGGTGCACGGCCTGGGTGCCGTGCGAGGCGCCCTGACCCTTGAAGCCGTGACGCTTCATGACACCGGCGTAGCCCTTGCCCTTGCTGGTGCCGGTGACGTCGACGTAGCCGCCGTCCTCGAACAGCTCGGCGGTGAGCTCCTGGCCGACCTCGTACTCGGAGGTGTCGGCAACGCGGAGCTCGACGACGTGGCGACGCGGGGTGACGCCGGCCTTGGCGAACTGGCCGGCCTCCGGCTTGTTCACCTTGCGCGGGTCGATGGCGCCGAACGCGAGCTGCACGGCGCTGTAGCCGTCACGCTCTTCGGTACGGATCTGGGTGACGACGTTGGGCCCAGCCTTGACGACGGTCACCGGGACGACCCGGTTGTTCTCGTCGAAGACCTGGGTCATGCCGAGCTTCGTGCCCAGGATTCCCTTGATCTTGTTCTCAGTCATTGTTTTTGTCTCCGCCGCGCTCACTGGATGTTGACATCAACGCTGGCCGGCAGATCGATGCGCATGAGGGCATCGACTGTCTTGGGCGTCGGGTCGAGGATGTCAATCAGCCGCTTGTGGGTACGCATCTCGAAGTGCTCGCGCGAGTCCTTGTACTTGTGCGGCGAGCGGATGACGCAGTACACATTCTTTTCGGTCGGCAACGGCACCGGTCCAACGACACGGGCCCCGGTACGGGTCACCGTCTCGACGATCTTGCGCGCTGACGCATCGATCGCCTCATGGTCGTAGGCCTTGAGCCTGATGCGGATCTTCTGTCCCGCCACGCTTGTGTCCTCTTCCTTGCCGAATAGGCCCTTGTAGACCCGGGGGGCTACTTCGTTCACGTAGACCCGGCTGGGGCTACCTCGTCTGCACAGTTCCTGCCCAGCCCATGAGTGTCCGAACGTTGGCGATCGCAAAAAGAATCCGATCCCGATCGAAAGAATCCGATCCGCTGCCGCTGTTCATCTGTCATGGATCTCCGACACACGCGGTCGGGCGTGTCGCCCTCCCACTCATTCTCCGATCCACGCTTTCGCGCCGATCTGAAGAATGTGCACCGGATGCGCTCGTAATGAGCACCTGGTGGTACTGCTTCCGTCTTGCACTGGTTCTGACCAGGCCTCCCGGGACTTTCATCCCTGGCACGCCGGGTGCATGACCCTCACTCGCCCGACGCAGGCCGCAAAACAGCACGTCCCGGGTCAAGGCAACCTGAACAGTATGCCGCAGACCGGCAACGAGTTCAACTCCTCGCCGACGCCGACTGGGTCACGTCAATCTTACTCCAGAGTAAGATCGGTGGCATGGCCACCCAGACCCCCTCCCCCAGCCCGACGTACCGCAGCTGGCTCCGACTGCCGGACAACGCACTTCGCCCCGCACTGTTCTCACTGGGCATGTGCGCCCGGGTGCCGTACTTCGCAACCGTGCTCCCCCGCGTCACCGCGCTCGAGCCGGGGCGGTGCGAGGTGCGGGCCCCGAAATGGTGGGGCGTGCACAACCACATCGGGACGTTCCACGCGATCGCCGCCTGCAATCTCGCCGAGGCCGCCATGGGCATGCTCGCCGAGGCGACCGTCCCCACCACGCACCGCTGGATCCCGAAGGCGATGAACACCCGGTACCTGGCCAAGGCCGAGTCCGGGCTGCGCGCGGTCGCGTCGTTGCCGGCACTGCCCCGGTTCGATGAGATCACCTCGGGCACCGAGCTCACCGTGCCGGTCGCGATCTACGACAAGTCCGGCACCGAGGTGGTGCACGCCGACATCACCATCTGGCTGACGCCCGCCTGACCCGGCCGCCGCCGGCACCCGCGGTCAGGCCTCGATACCGCCGCGGGTACGCAGCCGGCGGCGCATGTCCCACAGGTAGACGGTCTTGGGCGCGTGCCGCACTGCGGCGGGGATCCGCGGGTACACCCACGAGAGCAGCGTCATCACCCGCTCGAACCGGCGCTGGTCCCGCGCCGTCCACGGCAACTCGAACTTCTCGCGCAGCTGCGCCGGCAACAACCCGGTGGTGAGCCAGCGATACGCCGGCAGGTTCCAGCGGATCAGCATCGGCGCCTTCACCGGATGGAACAGGTCCCGGGAGGTCGCCCGCACCTGTGCGTCCACCTCGACACGGTCGAGCTCTTCCTTCCAGTAGGCGGCAAACGCGGCGCGGTCGCGCGGCCACATCCCGGCCGGCACCTGCAGCGCGGTCCCGAGCACCGCATACTCCCGGTACAGCGCGTCCGCATTCGCGTCGTCGAGCGGGCCGAAGAGCCGCTCGTAGAGGCTCACAGCACTCTCGTAGAGCGTTGCCGCCACCCACAGCTGCAGTTCGGGGTCGAAGGCGTTGTAGTTCTCCGCACGAACCTTCGCGTGCGCCTTGTTCACCATCCGCACCACCGCGGCGCGCTCGGCCTCGGTCCCGTAGACCACCGCATAGATGTAGGTCATCGTGGTCCGCAGCCGGTCGACCGAGCGGTAGGCGAAGTCGCTGTGGTCCGCGACGCCGTGCCCGACGCCCTCGTTGGCAATCTGCAGCAGGATCGCCCGGCCGCCGGCGGCGAGCATGACGCCCTCGCCGGCGAGATCCTCGATGTGTACGGCGCGACGGCTCATGCGATTGATGAAACCACAGCAGTTCTCGGTTCACCAGCATCCGGACGAAACCGCCGCATCAAGACTCTCAACTGCAGCAACACAATCATCTCCACCGCGCGCGGAGGAGATTCACCGTTAACTTCTGACATCCGGCACGCTCGGTCGGCGGACGCGGACGCCTGCGAGGGGTTCCCCGGGGGTTCGGGACCGGGTGCGTGCGGAGGCCCCGGACGACACCCCTGCTACAACTTGACCACCTCGGGTGAGTCGAATCGGTGGCGCCGGCGCCGACCAGGAATCGGGCAAGGCGCGTCACACAGCGACATTCGGACCGGGTTCGATCGACCCACCGTGTCCTTGCCCACCACCCGCAGTGATTCCTGCCATTCGGCGAGAGTGCGCACGCCGGCTGGCCGACCGCGTACAGGACATTCAGTGCCTATCGATCCGTACCCGCCGAGTGTTACCAACCTGTTCGCCACCAGCCGAACCCGCCGAATTCACAGCCCGGACAGCCTCCGCATACAGGTACCCATGACATACTCGCGGGCATGCCTTCACCCCACTCTGCGGTCCTCGTCGAGGGAATCCGCAAGTCCTTCGGTGACGTGAAAGCGCTTCAGGGGGTCAGCTTCGAGGTGCCGCGCGGCACTGTGCTCGGGATTCTCGGGCCGAACGGCGCTGGTAAGACGACCACGGTCAACGTGCTCTCCACCTTGCTGCGCCCCGATTCCGGACGCGCGCTGGTCGCCGGCCACGACGTGGCGACCCAGGGCGCGTCGGTTCGGCGTTCGATCATGATGACGGGCCAGTACGCCGCCCTCGACGAATCGCTCAACGGCCGGGAGAACCTGATTCTCTTCGGCCGGCTGATGGGCCTGAATCGGCAGGCCGCCAAGACTCGGGCTGAAGAGTTGCTGAACCAGTTCGACCTCGTCTACGCCGCGGAACGCAAGGTGTCCGGCTACTCCGGCGGCATGCGCCGGCGAGTGGACATCGCCTGCGGGCTGGTGACCCGCCCCGAGGTGGTGTTCCTCGACGAGCCGACCACCGGCCTGGACCCGCGCAGCCGCCAGGGAGTGTGGACGCTGGTGCAAGACCTCAAGAACGAGGGCATCACCGTCCTCCTCACCACCCAGTACCTCGAGGAAGCCGACGTCCTCAGCGACAACATCGTCGTGATCGACAAGGGCACCGTGATCGCCGAGGGCACGGCGGACCAACTCAAGGAACGGACCGGCGGCAGCTTCTGCGAGGTCGTCCCGATGCGACTCGAGGACCTGCCGAGGGTCTACGCGGTCCTCACCAGCCTCGCCCCCCCGGAGTACATCACCGAGACCGCTCACGACCGGCTGTCGATTCCCGCGCAGTACGGCGCCCAGACGCTGGCCGAGGCGCTGCGTCGGCTCGACATCGCCAGGATCCCACTGGCGGACATCGCGCTGCGCCGACCGTCGCTCGACGACGTCTTCCTGGCCCTGACGGGCAAACCCCAGGTCTCCGAGGACGAGGAGTCATGACCGCGATCACGGCCGGCACCACCAGAACCTCGGACGAGGGCCGACCGCCGGAGCCACGTTCGAGGACCGTCGCGCGGACCGGCCGCCACCGTCGGCCCGAACTGTCTAGCATGCAGCAATGGCTGGCACTGTCCGGCCGAAGCCTGCGCAGCATGTGGACCACCGGACAGTTCCTCATCGCCGTGCTGGCCCCCGCCATCTTCACCATCGGCTTCTACCTGCCGCTGAGGCTGGTGATGCGATTCCAGGGCATCGACTACGCACAGTTCGTGATGCCGATCATCGTCCTGCAGGCAATGGCCTTCACCGCCATCTCGGCCGCCGGCCGGGCGGCCCTCGAAGCATCGAACGGCATGAACGACCGGTTCCAGACGATGCCGATCTTCGCCGGCGTGCCGCTGATGTCAAGGATGACCGCCGCGCTGGTGCACTGCACGGTCTCGTTGATCGCCGCGCTCGCGTACGGCCACATGATCGGCTTCCGATTCGATGGCGGCACCACCAACACCGTGCTGTTCCTCGCAATGTCCCTGGCGATCGCGATGACGTTGTCCTTGATGGGTGACCTGATCGGCACCCTGAGCAAGAGCCCGGCAATGACCAGTCAGGCGCTGACGCTGCCGCAGCTGATCCTCGGCATGTTCTCGGCCGGCTTCGTGCCCGTCGCACAGTTCCCGAGCTGGTCGCAGTGGTTCGTCCGAAACCAGCCGATCTCCCAGTTCGCCATCTCCATGCGGGACATCGCCGCCGGCACGATCACCATGCACGTGCTCACACCGGCCCTGCTGTGGTGTGCAGGGCTGGCACTGGTGTTTGCTCCGCTGACGGTGTGGGCGAGTGTGAGGCGAGGATGACCGACCTCCACTCCGCCCCCGCGCCGGTAGTAGCGCCTGAGTCGGTGGCGCTCCGTTTCCCGGTGCCCACCGAGGTGTACCCCGAGACGTCGTGGAAGGCGCTCGTCACCCACAGCAAGATCCAGACCTGGCGACTGCTCCTCAGATCGGCCAAGGACCCGTTCACCATGCTGCAGGCCATCGTCTACCCGTCGGTCATGCTGGTGATGTTCTGGGCGGTGCTGGGGATCTCGGTCACCAAGGCCACCGGTGTCAACAGCGTCTACGGGTACGCCCCGATGCTTGCCCTGGTCGGCGCGATGTTCGGGTCGATGGCCAGCGGCCTCCATCTCAAGGAGGAATGGCGCAAGGGCCTCTTGGCTCGGTTCTGGATCCTGCCCACCCACCGGGCCGCGGGCATGGTCAGCCGGCTGATCTCCGAGGCCGTGCGGATCGTGTTGACCACCGTGCTGATCATGTTGGTCGGCGTACTTCTCGGCTTCCGATTCGGCCAGGGATTCCTGGCAGGTGTGCTTCTGCTGCTGGTCCCGCTGCTGATGGGTGTGGGGTTCGCGACCATGGTCACCGCGCTGTCGGTGAACTTCGCCAAGCTGCCGCTGGTGGAACTGCTGTCCCTGGTCTGCACCCTGCTCATGTTCTTCAACTCGGGCTTCGTGCCGACCGCCGCCTATCCGGTCTGGCTGCAGGGTTTCGTCGAGAACCAACCGATGTCCACCGCCATCGACGCGATGCGTGGCCTCAGTCTCGGCGGGCCGGTAGCCGAGCCGCTGATCAAGACGACGCTGTGGTCGCTCGGCGCGATCGCCATCTTCGCCTGGCCCGCAATCAACGGCTACAAGCGCGCCGCCGGAACGCCCATCTGATCCAGTCAGACGCCCCGTCCCCTCGGATGTGGGTGACATCGGGCCCGGGAGAACGGCCAGTTGCCGCGGTATGTTCACCGATCCGCGCTGAGGCGGCCCGGACGGCGGCTGCGCCCACGCCGGAGGTCGAGTAACCGCCCCGGCAGACTTCGCGCGCAGCGCCGAGAGACAGCCGGATGCGCGAGGGCCGCGGCGGTGACGGTCGGCGCGCATGTCTGCGCCGAGAAGTGGACCCGCGCTGCGTCGACGGTGCCGGTGCCGGTGCCGGTATCGATGAGATCCTGGCGTGGCTGGAGACGCTGCTGACGTCTCACCACTGCGCGAGCGACGGCCTCCGCTGGGCATGTCGCGGCGTCGTTCACTCCCACCGCGTACCGCTCTTCCCCGGCGACCGAGCGGCAAGCCATGCTGTCGACGAAATCCGACTGTGGTGAGCCCCCGCCCGGAAGGACCGGGGCTCACCACCTCGACCTGTCGGGTCAGCCGAGCGCCTCCCGCAACCGCGGACCGATCACCGCGAGAGCGTCGGGGCTGAGCATCGACCAGTGCGTGACCGGCACCGGGGTGTGCACGATCTCCCCGGTCACTGCGCCCGCCCACGACTGCGGTCCCACCGTGTCATCAGCCCGGTCCCGGGCCGCGGTGAACAGCAGCAGGTCGGCGTCGACCGGCTTGGGCACGTATGCCCGCATCAGCTCCGTCGAGACGGCCGCCGTATCCACCATCGACTTCAGCCACTGCTCAGTCACCCCGGCCAGTGGGCCGTCGCCGGTGCCACGCAGCAACTCGAGCAGATCCTCGATGCCGGCGGTCTCCGGATCCAGTCCGCCCACTGCCTCGATGCCGAAACCGCCGAGGATCTCCCCGGTGCTGACGGTGCCCGTCCCGAGCGCGTCCGCCGACCCGCCGGCGAAACTGTCCAGCATGGCGAGCAGGTCCACCCGCTGCCCCGCGTCCTGCAACTGTGCTGCCATCGCATGCGCGATGACGCCGCCGAGCGACCAGCCCACCAGCCGGTACGGTCCCTCCGGCTGCACGGTGCGGATCTCGGCGACGTAGCGTGCCGCGATCTCCTCGATCGAGGACGGCACGACGGTGTCCCCCGATGCGGCCGGCGACTGCAGTCCGTAGACCGGGACGCGGCCACCGAGCGCGGTCGCGAGCCCCGAGTACGCCCACGACAACCCGAGCACCGGGTGCACCGCGAACACGGGCACGCTACCGGCCGGGGTCCCGGCCACCGGACGGATCGGCAGCAGCACGTCGAACATGTCCACGGCGGGCGTGGTGCCGGTCCGCTCGGCGTCGACCGCGGCCGCGATACCTGCCGGGGTCGGGTCGAGGAACACAGCCCGCAACGGCACCGGCACTCCGAGGACCTCGGTGAGCCGGGACATCACCCGGGTCGCGGTCAGCGAGTTTCCGCCGAGGTCGAAGAACGACGCGTCGACCGACACCTGTTCGAGCCCGAGCACCTCGGCCAGTACCGCGGCCACCGCGATCTCCGTCTCCGTCGTCGGGGCCCGGTACTCACCGGTGTCTCCGAACTCCGGAACCGGCAACTGCTTCCGGTCGAGCTTGCCGCTCGCGTTGAGCGGGAACTCGTCGAGGACGACCACCGCGTTCGGAACCATGTAGACGGGCAGGGCGGCGCCGACGAATGTCTTGAGCTCGTCCGACTGCACCGACTGCCCACCCTCCGGCACCACGTAGGCCACCAGCTGATCGCCCGTCCGCTTGTCCTGGACCACCAGCACCGCGGTCTGCAGGACCGCCGGATGTGCGAGCACCGCCGACTCGATCTCCTCGAGCTCGATCCGCTGACCCCGCAGCTTGACCTGGAAGTCGGTGCGCCCGATGTACTCGAGCACCCCGTCCGAACGGCGCCGCACCAGGTCACCGGTCCGGTACATTCGCTCCCCGCCGGGCGCCGCTCCGAAGGGGTTGGCGACGAAGCGGTCCGAGGTCAGGTCCGGTCGGGTCAGGTAACCGCGGGCCAGCTGCGGGCCACCGATGTAGAGCTCGCCCGCGACACCCTCCGGGGTCGGACGCAGCCCGGCATCGAGCACGTACGCCTGCACGTTCCACTGCGGCAGACCGATCGGCGTGGTGACGGTGTCCTCGGCGCGCGAGCGCCAGTTGGTCACCGAGACCGCCGCCTCGGTCGGCCCGTACATGTTGTGCAGGTCGGCAGGCGTGAGCTGGTACCACCGCGCCACGGTCTCCGGCGGCAGTGCCTCGCCGATCACGAACGCCCGCCGCAGCGTGCGCAGTGCCTCGGCCTCCACCACCGCGACGAACACGCCGAGCGGTGACGGCACGAAGGTCGCCGTGGTCACCGAGTACTCGGCGATCAGCTTCGCCAGGTACGTCGGGTCCTTGTGTCCGTCCGGCTTGGCGATGACCAGCCGGGCGCCGTTCTGCAGGCCCCAGAAGAACTCCCAGACCGACACGTCGAAGGTCATCGCGATCTGCTGGAGCACGACGTCGTCGGTGCCGAGACCGTACTCGGACTGCTTCCACACCAGCTGGTTGACGATCGCCCGATGCGTCAGCTCGACGCCCTTCGGCTTGCCGGTCGACCCCGACGTGAACATCACGTAAGCCGCGTTGTCCAGGTGCAGCGGGGCCCGTCGGTCCGCGTCGACAATCGGTGCCGCGTCGTAGCCCGAAGTGTCCAGACTGTCGATCTCGAGCACAGTGAGCCGCGGGTCAACCTCGAACCGGTCCCGCGTGGTGGTCAGCACGCACACCGGATCAGCCGTCGCCAGCACGTAGTCGGTGCGATCCGCCGGATGGTCCGGGTCGATCGGCACGTAGGCACCGCCGGCCTTGACGATCGCGTACATGCCGACCATCAGCTCCAGCGAACGCCTGATGCCCAGACCCACCATCGACTCCGGACCGACGCCGAGGTCGATCAGGTGCCGGGCCAGCCTGTTGGCCCGCGCGTCGAACTCGGCGTAGGTCAGCTCCTCGCCCTCGAACACCAACGCCACCGCGTCCGGCGTCCGTCGAACCTGGGCGTCGAACAGGTCGGCCAGGGTGGCCGAGGGAACGGGGTGATCGGTGGCGTTCCACTCGTCGAGCTGACGCAACTCGGAGTCCGAGAGCACCTCGAGTTCGGCAACCGTGCTCTGCGGCGCCGCCACCAGGGTGGCCAGCACCCGGTCGATCCGGTCCACCACGGACTGCATGTCCGCACGGGTGAACACGTCCGGCAGGAACTTGGCGTCCATCCGAATGCCGTCGTTGACCTCGACGAACAGCGACAGCGGGAACGTGTTGGCGTCTTCGCCCTCCACACCCAGCAGCCGCATGCCGTCGATGTCTGTGACATCTGCTCCTGCGGCATCCACCGGGTAGGACTCGAACACCGTGATGGTGTCGAATACCGCGCCGGCACCCGCGCGCTGCTGGATGGTGGGAAGCCCCACGAAGTGGTGGTCGAGCAGGTCCGCCTGCTCGACCTGCACCCGGGAGAGCAGCTGAGTCAGGGTCTCGCCCCGGTCCAGCCGCACCCGTACAGGCAGCGTGTTGATGAACATGCCGACCATCGACTCGACACCGGACAGTGCCGCCGGACGCCCCGACACCGTGGCGCCGAACACCACGTCGTCCCGGCCGATCAGCCGCGAGAGCACCAGGCCCCACACCGTCTGCACGACGGTGTTCAGCGTGACCCCCAGGTCCCGCGCGAGGGCCGAGAGCTCGGCGGTGCGGTCGGCAGCGAGTTCGAGCTGGACCACGTCCGGCATCACGGACTGCGAACGGCCGCGGTCCGCAGAGGCGAGCAGCGTCGGATCCTCGGCGCCCTCGAGCGAGCCGGCCCACGCCTCCAGGGAGGCATCGGCGTCCCGCTCCGACAACCACTCCAGGAAGTCCCGGTAGGAGCGGACCGGCGGCAGCATCGAGCCGTCGCCGTGCGTCGCGTAGAGCACCACCAGGTCCTTGAGGATCAGCGGCATCGACCAGCCGTCCACCAGGATGTGGTGGGTGGTCATCACTAGGTCGTAGTTGCCGTCCGGCTTCCCGATCAGCGTGAACCGCATCAGCGGCGGCGCCGTCAGGTCGAACCGGGCGACCCGGTCCTGCTCCAGCAGTTCCTGCCTCCGGGCCTGCATCTCGTCGGCGCCGAAGCCAGTCAGGTCGACGCGGCGGAACTGCACCGGCGCGTCCTCCACGACCACCTGCAGGGCATTGCCGTGCTCGTCGTGGACGAAGCCGGCCCGCAGGTTCGGGTACCGGTCCACCAGCGCCTGCGCGGCGGCCCGCATCCGATCTGCGTCCACGACTCCGCCGAGCCCGATCGCCAACTGCGAGGTGTACACGTCCAGCGACGTCGAACTCTCAGCCAGCACCGCGTGGAAGAGCATGCCCTGCTGCAACGAGGTCAACGACCAGACGTCTGCCAGCGTCGGGTAGCGCGCCTCCAGCTTGTCGATCTCGCCCTGGCTGATCGAGACCAGCGGCAGGTCGGACGGCGTGAACGCGGGCGTCCGCGGACGGTCGTCCGGCGTTGCCCACTGCGCCAAGGCGTCGAGTGCACGGACCCACAGGTCTGCGAACTCCGAGACCTCGGCCTCGGTGAGCAGGCTCGACGGGTACGCGAACGACGCCGTCAAGCGGGTCCCTGCCACCTCGGCGTTGATGTCGACCGCGGCCGCGGCCGGCATGTCGTCGTCCGCCACGGCCGTTGCCGACAGCTCACCCGCGGGTGCGGGCAGCCAACCGATCGGCAGGCCCCCGCCGGTCTCCTCGCCACCCGACATCTTCCCGAGGTAGTTGAAACCGATCTGCGGCAGCTGGTGCACGGACAACTCCGGTGCCGTCCGCGGGTTCAGGTATCGCAGCAGGCCGTATCCCATGCCCTTGTCCGGCACGGCCAGCAACTGTTCCTTGACCGTCTTGAGCGCGGCGGCCACCGAGTCGCCACCGGCGAGCGCGTCGTCGACGTCGACGCCCGCCAGGTCCAGGCGCAGCGGGAACATGCTGGTGAACCAGCCGACGGTGCGGGAGAGGTCCGCGCCGGGCAGCAGGTCGTCCTCGCGGCCGTGGCCCTCGAGCTTGATCAACGTGGACGCCACGTCCTCCTGGCCGCGAGTCCGACGCCAGGCCGTGGTGGCCAGCGCCAGGGCCGCGAGCAGGCCGTCGTTGACCCCGCCGCGAACGGCCGCGGGCACTGCGGTGAGCAGCGCGTCGGTGGTCCGTTCGGACAGCGTCACCCGAACCTGGGCGACCTCCGAGAACAGGTCGACCGTCGGGTCCAGCGGACGCTGCGTCAGCAGCGGGTCCGCAGTCCCCACCACCGAACGCCAGTAGTCCGCCTCCGCCTCGCGCCGGGGACTGACCGCCTCCTCCGCGAGGCCGTGGGCCCAGCGGCGCATCGAGGTCCCGACGGGGGCCAGTGCGGGCTCCGCGCCGGCCGCCACGGACTGCCAGGCCGTGATGAGGTCACCGACCAGGATCCGCCAGGACACGCCGTCCACCACGAGGTGGTGCGCGACGAGCAGCAGTCGGCCGGTCCCCGAAGTGCCGGGCGCCGGATCGAACCAGACGTACCGGATCACCGAACCCGATGTCAGGTCCAGCGCGGCCGCGGCCGCCTCCATCGCAGGCGCGGCGAGGGCGTCGAAGCCCGGGGTGCCGGGCAGCGCGGAGTCGTCGAACTCGACCCGCTCGACCAGTGCGTCGACGTCCACGGACGCGCTCACCCGCGCCACCGGCGGGCCGTCGACAACGGGAATCGACGCACGCAGCATGTCGTGCCGCGCGGTGACCGCGGCCAGCGTGGCAGTCAGTCGGGCACGGTCGACACCGTCGGGCAGTGCCAGGTAGGCCGGCATCAGCAGCCGGTCGTGCCGGCCCGACCGCTCGGTCATCCAGCGCATGATCGGGGTCAGCGGCAGGTCGCCGACGCCGCCACCCGGCAGCTCGGCCAGCGTGACGATCTCGGCGCCCTCCGAGACGAGGGTCGCGACCTGCGCGAGGGCCGCCACGGTCTTGCGCTCGAAGACGTCCCGTGTGCGGATCACCAGACCCGCAGCCTTGGCCCGCGCCACCAACTGGATGGACACGATGGAGTCGCCGCCGAGTGCGAAGAAGGAGTCCGCCACGCTGACCCGGTCGACCCCGAGGACCTCGGCGAACAGACCGGCGAGAAGCTCCTCCGCCGGGGTGGAAGGCGCGACACAGGTGGTCACCGAAGAGCCGAAGTCCGGCTCCGGCAACGCCTTCCGGTCGACCTTGCCGTTGACGGTCAGCGGGATCGCGTCGAGTACGACGATCGCCGACGGCACCATGTGCGAGGGCAGCGTCCGCCCCACGAATTCGGTCAGCGCAACCGGATCGACCGTTCGACCGGACACCGGCACCACGTAGGCAGCCAGAACCGTCGCACCGGACGGTCCCGTGCGGCCCACCGTGACGGCGAACTCCACCGACTCGTGTGCCGACAGCGCCGCGTCGATCTCGCCGAGTTCGATACGGAATCCGCGCACCTTCACCTGGAAGTCGCTGCGGCCCACGTACTCGATCTCGAGTCCGGCGGTCGCATCCCCCGTCGCTGCGCTCGCCCCGGTCACATCCCCCGTCGCTGCGCTCGCCCCGGTCACATCCCCCGTCGCTGCGCTCGCCCCGGAGCCCTCCACCCAGCGCACCACGTCGCCGGTCCGGTACATCCGGTCACCGGCCTCCCCGAACGGGTTGGCCACGAAGCGGTCCGACGTGAGTGACGGACGGTTCAGGTAACCGCGGGCCATCTGGACACCGGAGACGTAGAGCTCCCCGGCCACGCCCACCGGCACCGGGTGCAGACGCCGGTCCAGGACCATCGCGGACATGCCGCGGATCGGACCACCGATGGTGAGCCTGTCCGCGGTGGTCAAGGCCCGGCTGATCGCGACCATGATGATCGTCTCGGTGGGGCCGTACCCGTTGTAGAAGTTGCGCCCCGGCGCCCAGACCTCGACCAGGCTGTCGGGGACCGCCTCGCCTCCGGCAACAAGGTGCTGCAGGCAGTCGAGTCCGTCGGGCGAGAGCGATGCCAACGCGCCGGGCGTGATGAACGCGTGGGTCGCGCCGCCCGCGGTGATGACCTCGGCCAGTTCGCCGCCTCCGTACACTCCCGGCGGCACGATCACCAGCGCGGCACCCGCGCTGACCGCGAGCAGCAACTCGAGCATGGACGCGTCGAAGCTCGGCGACGAGAAGTGCAGTGCGCGGGACTTCGCGGTCACCGAGTAGCGCTCACGCTGCTCGGTTGCAAAGTTCTTCAGGCCCTCGTGGCTGACCACGACGCCCTTCGGCAGACCGGTCGATCCGGACGTGTAGATCACGTACGCCGCATGGTCCACCGACACCGGGATGCGGCGGTCGGCGTCGGTGACCTCGGCGACGGACTGTCGTCCCCACAGCTCGAGGAAGTCGGGGTCGTCGAGCACCAACCACTCGGCGGCCGGCAGACCCCCGAAGTTCTCGGAGTCGGTCAGACCCAGCACCGCACCCGAGTCGGTGACCATGTGCTCGATCCGCTCCGGCGGGTATGCCGGGTCCATGGGCACGAAGGCCGCCCCGGACTTGACCACCGCCCACAACGCCACCTGCGACTCGATCGAGCGCGGCAACGCCAGCGCGACGAACGACTCGGCACCGACACCCCGCTCGATCAGCAGCCGTGCCAGGGCGTTCGAACGGTCGTCGAGCTCGCCGTAGCTGAGCGTGCGGTCGCCGAACACCAGCGCGACGGCGTCCCGGTCGACAGCGGCCTCGGCCAGCATCGCGGGCAGCGTCACTGCCGACGTGCCCGCCGGCCCGGAAACCGGCGCCAGCGCCGCCCGCTCCGCCCCGTCGGTGACCTCGACGTCGCCAACCGCGACGACCGGATCCGACGCGATCGCGTCGAGCACTCGGAGCAGGCGTTCGGAGAGCACCCGGACCGCGTCCGCATCGACGAGTTCGGGGGCGTGGATCAGCTTGAGCCGCAACGTCGCACCCAGGCCGGCGGTGAGCGTGACCGGGTAGTGGGCGGCGTCGGCGCCGCCGAACCCGGTCACCCGCATACCGGCGATGTCGGTCTCCGCGGTCGCACCCGCCATGTCGACGGGGAACGACTCGAACACCGCGAGGGTGTCGAACATCGCGGCCTCGCCCGCGGCGCGCTGGATGTCGGTCAGGCCCACGTAGTGGTGGTCGAGCAGCGACATCTGCTCGCCCTGCAGCCGCACCAGCAGCTCGGCCACGGTCTCCGCCGGGTCGAGGTGCACCCGCACCGGGACCGTGTTGATGAACAGTCCGATCATCGACTCCACGCCGGCGATCTCCGGCGGCCGACCCGACACGGTGGCACCGAAGACCACGTCCTCGCGGCCGGTGAGTGCGCCGAGCAGGATCGCCCACGCGCTCTGCACCACGGTGTTCGGCGTCACGCCCAGCTCACGTGCCCGCTCGACCAGCCGTGCCGTCTGCTCCTCGGACACTTCGGTGTGGAACTGGCCGGCAATGCTGTCCTGCTGCCGGCCCCGGTCACCCGAGACCAGCAGGGTCGGACCGTCCACGCCGGACAACGAATCCGCCCAGGCCTGCCGGGAGCGGCCGAGGTCCTGCTCGTCCAGCCAGGTCAGGAAGTCCCGGTAGGTCCGGACCGAGGGCAGCACGGAGCCGTCGCCGTCGGCGGCGTACAGCACCAGCAGTTCCTTGAGCAGCAACGGAGTGGACCATCCGTCGATCACGATGTGGTGATTGGTCATCACCAGCTCGTAGTTCCCCTCACCGAGAGTGAAGAACGTGAACCGGATCAGCGGCGGCTGGGCGAGGTCGAACTTGGCCAGCGCGTCGGCCTCGAGGATCCGGGCCTGTTCGGCCGCACGCTCCGCCGGCGCCAGCGCCGACAGGTCGACGACGGTCATCGGCAGCTCGACCCGGTCGAGCACCACCTGGACCACGGCCCCGGACTCGTCGGCGACGAACGCGGTACGGAAGCTCGCGTGCCGGTCGATCAGTGCCTGGCCGGCGCGGCGCATCCGCTCCGCGTCCACGACACCGCCGAGCCGCAGCGACATCTGTGCCGTGTAGACGTCGACGGCCTCCTCGGAAAGCTCCGCATGGAAGAACATGCCGTACTGCAGCGGGGACAGCGACCACACGTCGGAAAGTTCCGGGAAGCGCTGCTCGAACCATTCGATCTGGCGCTGGGTCAGCGAGACCAGCGGCAGGTCGGACGGGGTGAGCCCACCCGCACCGGGTTCGGCGGCACAGGTTGCCACCGCGGTCAGGGCGTCGCGCCAGAGCTCGGCCAACTCGGTGACCTCGGCGGTGCTGAGCACCCCGGTCGGGAACGTGAACCCGGCCGTCAGCCGTTCCTCGTTGTCGACCTGCGCGGCGACGGCGTTGATGTCGAGCGCGGTCGTCTCCATGTCGGCGTCCAGCGCGGAGCCGAGCTGGAAGCCGTCGTCGGCGGGCACCCAGCCCATCGCCCGCAGTTCGTCGGTGATCTCGACTGCGCCGGTGCGACCCAGGTAGTTGAACCCGATCTGCGGAGCCGCGTATCCGGCCAGCTCCTCGGCGGTTGCCGAGTTGAGGTAGCGCAGCAGCCCGTAGCCGATGCCCTTGTCCGGCACCGCGCGCAACTGCTCCTTGATCAGCTTGACCGCGGCACCCGTCGCGGGCCCGCCGGCGAACGCCGCGTCGATGTCGACGTCGGCAAGATCCAGGCGCACCGGGAAGAGCGAAGTGAACCAGCCGACGGTGCCGGAGAGGTCGGCGCCGGGGACGGCGTCCTCCTCGCGGCCGTGACCCTCGAGCCCGATCAGCGTCGCGGATTCGGTGATGCCGCGACGTGCACGCCACCGGGCCGTGGCAAGCGCCAGCGCCGCGAGCAGTCCGTCGTTGACACCACCGCCGAAGACCTCCGGCACCGTGGTCAACAGGGCCGCGGTGGTCTCCGCGGACACCGTCAACCGGACCGTCTCGACGGTCGCGATTACGTCGACCGCGGGGTCGACCGGACGTGCGCCGAGTACCGGGTCCGGCCCGGCGAGCACGCCGCGCCAGTGATCGAGCTCCGCGACCCGCTGCGGGGACGCCGCGGCCTCGACCAGTCCGTGCGCCCAGCGCCGCACCGAGGTGACCGGCCCGGTCAGCTCGGGCTGCTGACCGGAGACCAGCCGACCCCAGGCAGCGGCGAAGTCCGGCAACAGGATTCGCCAGGAGACACCGTCGACCGCCAGGTGGTGGACCATCATGAGCAGCCGGCCGTTGGCGGAGGCGTCCGCCGGGTCGAACCACACGAACTGGGCAACCACGCCGGCCTCCGGGGCGAGCCGATCCGCGGCGGCGTCGAACTCGGCCCGGACCAGCTCGGCGAAGTCGTCGGACCCGGTGGCCGCGAACTCGACGCGACGGATGAGCCCGGCCGCGTCGACGGAGCCGGGCGCGGCGAACTCGAGAACTGGCGCGCCGTCCGTGCCGGCGACCCACCGCATCCGCAGCGCGTCGTGCCGGTCGACCACGGCTTCGACAGTCGCAGCCACCGTGGCCGCGTCGATGCCCACCGGAAGTGTCACGTACGCCGTCTGGGAGAACCGCGAGTGCCCGCCGGCCTGCTCGGCCATGTGATGCATGATCGGCGTCAACGGGGCCTGGCCCACGCCGCCGCCGGGCAGCTCGGCCAGCACCGTCGCGGTGGCCGCGGACGCGGCAACCCGCGCCAGCGCCGCGACGGTCTTGTGCTCGAACACCTGCTTGGCGGTGAGCACCAGCCCCGCTGCCTTGGCACGCGAGACCAACTGGATCGACATGATGCTGTCGCCACCGAGCGCGAAGAACGACTCGTCGGCACCGACCCGGTCCACGCCGAGCACCTCTGCGAACACCCGGGCGAGGGTGTTCTCGGTGGGGTTGGCGGGCGCCACGTACTCGGCCGTCGCGGCGGTGAACTCCGGTTCCGGCAGTGCCCGCCGGTCCAGCTTGCCGTTGACGGTCAGCGGCATCGCCGCGAGCACCACAAGCGCGTCGGGGACCATGTACGCGGGCAGCACTCGGGCGGCCCGGGCGGTCAGCTCGGCGACGTCGACAATCGCTCCGGCGACCGGCACCACGTAGCCCGCCAGCCGCTGGCCTCGATCGGTGTCCACGGCCAGGACGACGGCCTGGTCGACGGCCTCGTCACCGAGCAGGACCGACTCGATCTCCCCGAGCTCGATGCGCAGACCACGCACCTTCACCTGGAAGTCGGTGCGGCCCAGGTACTCCAACTCGCCGGCCGCGTTCCAGCGGGCCAGGTCGCCGGTGCGGTACATGGCCGCACCCGGCGCGCCGAACGGGTTCGCGACGAACCGCTCGGCGGACAGATCGGGGCGCCCGTGGTAACCGCGGGCCAGCTGCGCGCCGGCCAGGTACAGCTCACCGGCGGCACCGCCGACCACCGGACGCAGGCGGGTGTCGAGCACGTAGGCCTGGGTGTTCCAGACCGGACCACCGATCGGGACGGTGCCGGTCTCGGTGCCGTCGGTACGGAAGACGGTAGAGACGACGGTGACCTCGGTCGGGCCGTACTGGTTGTCCAGCACCGCGTCCGAGACCCGGTGGGTGCGTGCGGACAGCTCCGGCGGCAGCGCCTCGCCGCCGACGGAGAGCATCCGCACCGACTCCGGCAGCCCCTGCCCGCCCTCGCCGACCAACAGCGCCAGCATCGACGGCACGAAGTCCAGGGAGGTCACGCCCCAGCGCCGAATCGTCTCGACCAGGTACTCGGGATCACGATGCCCGTCGGGGCGCGCGATCACCAGGCGGGCGCCGGAGATGAAGGGCAGGTACAGCTCCCACACCGAGGCGTCGAAGACCACCGGGGTCTTGTGCAGACCGACGTCGTCGGAACCGAACCCGTACTCCCCCTGCATCCACAGCAGGAAGTTCACGACGGCGCGGTGCTCGATGGTCACGCCCTTCGGGGTGCCCGTCGAGCCCGAGGTGAAGATCAGGTAGGCCGCGTTCTCCGGCCGCAGCGGCGCGCGCCGCTCGGCGTCGGTGACCGGCGTACCGGCGTACCCGTCGAGTTCGACCGCGTCCAACTCGAGTACCGGCACGCCCACGGGCAGACCGGTGGCGTCGGCACGGGTGCTCAGCACACACACCGGCTCGGCGAGGGCAAACACCGCGGCCAGTCGCTCGGCCGGCTGCTCCGGGTCCACGGGCACGTAGGCGCCGCCGGCCTTGAGCACCGCGTACATGCCCACCAGCAGTTCCATCGACCGCCGGGCCGCGAGGACGACCCGCTGYTCCGGGCCGACACCCATCGAGATCAGGTGCCGGGCCAGGCGGTTCGCCCGGTCGTCGAACTCCGCGAAGCTCAGCGTCCGGTCCTCGAAGGTGAACGCCGGCGCCTGCGGGGTGCGGGCGGCCGCCTCGTCGATCAGCTGCGTCAGCGTGACGGCGGGCAGCGGCACGGTGGTGCGGTTCGGTGCGTGCAGCGACCGCTCCAGGTCGGCGGTGTCGAGCACCTCGACGTCACCGATCGCCCGCTGCGGATCCGCCACCACCTCGGTGAGGATCCGGACGTACCACCGCGCCATGGACTCGACGCTCGCGCGGTCGAACAGGTCACTCACGTAACGGAACACGCCCGCATAGCCGTCCGGCGTGCCGTCCGCGGCCACCCGCGGCGACAGCGCCAGCTCCAGGTCGTCCTTGGCCTCGCCCAGGTCGGACGCCAGCGCCTCGACCGTCAGGCCCGGCAGCTCGAAGGTCGCGGACTCCATGTTCTCCACGCCGAACGAGACCTGCACCAGCGGCGCGTAGGAGGTCGACCGTGGCGGGTTGAGTACCTCGACCAGCCTCTCGAAAGGCACGTCGGTGTGCGAGAAGGCCTGCAGGTCCGCCTCGCGGGTGGTGGCCAGCACCTCCGCGAAGGTGGCCGCCGGGGCGATCGGGGTGCGCAGCACCAGCGTGTTGACGAACATGCCCACGATCGGGTCGAGCGCCTCCTCGCCGCGACCGGCGACCGCGGTGCCCACCGCGATGTCCTCGGCCCCGGTCAGCCGCTGCAGCAGCACCGCGAACACGGCGTGCAGCACCATGAACGGCGTCGCGGCGGCCGACCTGGCCAATGCGTCGACCTGCGTGGCCAGCTCCGCCGGCACCTCGAAGGCCACCCTGCCGCCGGCCGTGGTGCGGGCCGGGCGGGGCCGGTCCAGCGGCAGCTCGAGCAGGTCCGGCAGCCCGGCCAGTGCGTCGCGCCAGTGCGCGATCTGCTGGGACAGCACCGACTGCGGGTCCGACTCGGACCCGAACACCTCGCGCTGCCAGAGCGCGAAGTCCGCGTACTGGACCGCGAGCGGCTCCCACTGCGGTGCGGTACCGGCGGTGCGGGAGAGGTAGGCCATCATCACGTCACGGGCCAGCGGTGCCATCGACGCACCGTCGGCGCTGATGTGGTGCACCACCATCAGCAGCACATGCTGGTCCGGCGCCAGTGCCAACAGCGCGGCCCGTGCCGGCACCTCGGTGGTGACGTCGAATCCGCGGGCGCCGAACTCCAGCGCCCGGGCGGTCAGCTCGGCCTCGGTGACCGAGACCTGTTCCAGCCGCACGCCCGACTCGGCAACCCCCAGAACCACCTGCTGCGGGTGACCGGCGGCGTCGGCGGGGAACACGGTACGCAGGGACTCGTGTCGTTCCACCACGTCCCGCAGCGCCGCCTCCATGGCAACCACGTCCAGCGCGCCGGTCAGCCGGACGCCGAGCGGGATGTTGTAGGTGGCCGCCGCGGTGTCGTACTGGTTGAGGAACCACATCCGCTGCTGCGCGAGCGAGAGCGGGATCCGCTCGCCCCGCGGCCGAGCCGTCAGCTCCGGCCGGTCCGTGGCCCCGGCGAGCACCGACACGCGTGCGGCGAGCGCCACCACGGTGGGGGCGTCGAAGAGCATCCGGACACCGACTCGGACACCGAGTGCGGCTCCGACCCGGGCTGCCACCCGGGTGGCCACCAGCGAGTTGCCACCCAGGTCGAAGAAGTTCTGGTCGACCGAGACCCGATCGACTCCGAGGACGTCCGCGAAGACGGCCGCGATGACCTCCTCGACCGGATTCCGCGGCGCGACGAACTCGCCTGACAGCTCAAATACCGGCTCCGGCAATCCCTTACGATCGAACTTGCCGTTGGTGGTCATCGGGATCTCGTCGAGTTCGACGAGGGTGGACGGCACCATGTGTGCGGGCAGGTTCCCTGCCGCATGGCCGAGGAGCCGCGTGCGGTCCAGTTCGTGGCCCGCCGTCGGCAGCACGTACGCCACCAGCACCGCGGTACCGCTCGGCAGGGTGTGCGCGATGGTCGCGACGAAGTCCACCTCGGGCAGTTCGCCGAGCACGTTGTCGATCTCGCCGAGCTCGACGCGCAGGCCGCGCACCTTCACCTGGAAGTCACTGCGACCGATGTATTCCAGTTCACCGGCCGGCGTCCAGCGCACCACGTCACCGGTGCGGTACATGCGGTCACCGGTGCCGCCGAACGGGTGGGCGACGAACCGGTCCGCGGTCTGGGCGAACCGGTCGTGGTAGCCACGGGCCAGGTCCGGCCCGGCGAGATACAGCTCGCCGAGCACCCCGACCGGCACCGGCCGTAGCCTGGCGTCGAGCACCAGTGCGGAGACCCCGGCCATCGGCGCGCCGATGGTGACGGGCTCACCGGCCACCAGCGGCTCGGTGCAGGTCACGACCATGGTCGTCTCGGTCGGACCGTACGCGTTGTGGAAGGTCCTCCCCGGCGCCCACCGCGAGGTCAGCTCGGGGGTGCACACGTCACCGCCGACCATGACGGCACGCACGCTCTCGAGACCCGTGGGATCCACGGTGGCCAACGCCGTCGGGGTCATGATCATCCCGGTCACCCGCTCCGCGCGGACCAGTTCGGCAAGTTCCTCACCGCCGAAGACGTCCGCGGGGGCAACGACCAGTGTGGCGCCGACACGGAACGCGGAGAGCAACTCCGCCACGGAGGCGTCGAAGTTCGGCGCGCACACGTGCAGCAACCGCGACTCGCTGGTGGCGCCGTACCGCTGCACGATGTCGGCCAGGAAGGTCGCGAAGCCGCGGTGCGTCACCAACACGCCCTTCGGCTTACCGGTCGAACCCGACGTGTAGATGACGTATGCAGTGTTGTCGACGTGCACCGGGCCGGCCAGCTCGCCCGCCTCGACACGGTCGGCGGACCGACCTGCCACTGCGGCCGCGGTCAGGGCGTCATCGAGAACCACCGCGTGCACACCGGCCGGCAACCGGTCCGTGTGCTCGCCGACGGTCACCACGGCGACCGCGCGCGAGTCCTGCACCATCTCCGCGATCCGATCGAGCGGGTAGCGCGGGTCGACCGGCATGTAGGCGGCCCCGGTCTTGGCGATCGCCCAGATCGCCAGCACCGACTCGAGCGAACGCCTCAGTACGAAGCCGACGACGGTCTCGGGGCCGGCGCCGCATTCGATCAGTTCGCGGGCCAGTCGGTTCGAGCGTTCATCGAGCTCGCGGTAGGTCCAGACCGTCTCGCCGTAGACCAGCGCGTCGGCTTCCGGGTCCAGCTGAACGGCCTCGCCGAACAACGCGGCCATGGTGTACGGCGCGGTCTCCACGGGCGCGGGCGTGGTCAGCTCGCGACGTTCCTCCGCCGCGAGCACCTCGAGCGCGCCGATCGCGGTGCTCGGGGCCGCCACCACCGCACGCAGGATCCTCACGAATCGATCCACGAACGACCGCGCGGTGGACTCGTCGAACAGGTCGGTGGCGTAGTCGAGCAGGGCGGAGATGCCTGCTGCCCCGCCGTCGACGTCCGGGTCCTCGCCGAGGCTGAGCTGCAGGTCGCTCTTGGCAACGGTCAGCGGCGAGTCGACGATGCTGACCTCGAGACCCGGCAGCGCAAAGGTGGCGCGCTCGTTGTTGGCCAGCGACAGCCCGACCTGGAACAGCGGCGTGTGTGCCCTCGAGCGCGGCACGTCGAGCACCTCGACAAGCCGCTCGAACGGGACCTCGGCGTTGCTGAAGGCATCGACGTCTGCGGAGCGGACAGCACCGAGCAGATCGGCGAAGCTCTGATCCGAATCGAGCGTCGTGCGCAGCACCAGCGTGTTGACGAACATGCCGACCAGGTCGTCGAGCGCCTTCTCACCACGGCCGGCAACGGGGGTGCCGATCACAATGTCGTGCTGACCGCTGAGCCGCTCGAGCAGCACCGCGTACGCCGCGTGCAGCACCATGAAGAGGCTCGCCCCGTGGGCACGGGCCAGGTCCCGGAGCTCCCGGTGCAGGTCCGCGTCGAGGCGGAATTCGACAGCCTTGCCCCGGAAGGACGGTTCGGCCGGACGAACCCGGTCGGTGGGCAGCTCGAGCACCTCCGGAATACCCTCGAGCCGGTCGCGCCAGTACCCGATCTGACGGGACACCGTCGAGTCCGGATCGGACTCGTCACCGAGCGCTTCGCGCTGCCAGATGCTGAAGTCCGCGTACTGGATCTCCAGCGGCGCCCACGCCGGCGCCGTACCGGCGGCCCGGGCGAGATAGGCCGTGATGAGATCGCGCGCCATCGGTGCCACCGAGGCGCCGTCGGACGAGATGTGATGCATCGAGACGAGCAGCACATGCTCAGTGTCGGAGATCGCGAAAATTCGCACTCGCCAAGGGATCTCGGCCGACACATCGAAGCCGAGGGTGGCGAACGCGCGCATCTCGTCCATCACGTCACGCTCGGCGACGGGGACCACCTCGACCCCGAGATCGAGGTCGTCGAGGCCGAGGACCACCTGGTGCGGACCGGACTCGCTGTCCGGGAACACCGTGCGCAGCGACTCGTGACGGTCCAGCACGTCGGTGAGCGCGGTCCGCATCGCGCCGAGGTCGAGCGGCCCCGACAACCGGATCGCCCGGGGAATGTTGTAGGCGGGAGAATCGGTGTCGAACTGGTTGATGAACCACATCCTCTGCTGCGCCAACGACAGCGGGATCTGCTTGGGTCGCGGCCGCCGTACCAGCGCGGGACGGTTGCCGATTGCGGCGCCGGACCGTTCCACCCGGCGTGCGAGGCCGGCCACGGTCGGATCCTCGAACAGGTCCCGCAGGTTCACCGTGCCGCCCGAGGCCGCATTCACCCGGGCCACCGCACGGGTCGCCACCAGCGAATCGCCACCGAGTGCGAAGAAGCTGTCGGTGGCGGAGACTCGCGAAACCGACAACAGGTCACCGAAGACCGTCGCCACCATCTCCTCGGCGGCGGTGGCCGGCGCCCGGTAGTCCTCACCGCCCGAACCGAAGTCCGGGTCCGGCAGGGCCCGCCGGTCGAGCTTGCCGTTGACCGTCAGCGGCAACTCGTCGAGCACCAGTGCCGCCGCCGGCACCATGTAGTCCGGCAGCGCCCGCGCCGCGATCTCGAGGACCGCGGCCGGATCGAGCGCCGCGTCCGGCTCCGCCACCACGTACGCGACCAGGCGGTCGACCCCCTGCTCGCTCGTACGCAACAGCACCGCGCACCGACCCACCCGGGGGTCTGCTGCGATCACGCCCTCGATCTCGCCGAGCTCGATGCGGATACCACGCAGCTTGACCTGGAAGTCGCCGCGACCGACGTACTCGAGGGTGCCGTCCGCGCGCCGGGACACCAGGYCCCCGGTCCGGTACACCCGTCCGCCGGACGGACCGAAGGGATCTGCGACGAATCGTTCCGCACTCAGGTCGGGCCGCCCGACGTACCCACGGGCGACCTGTGCGCCGCCCAGATAGAGCTCACCTGTGACCCCGACCGGAACCTGTCGGAGCGCAGCGTCGAGCACGTAGGCAGTGACGTTCGCCTGCGGGGTGCCGATGGACACTCGCTGACCGGACACGTCCGCCGGCACGGTCCCCCACCGGGTTGCCGTGACCGTCGACTCGGTGGGGCCGTACTCGTTGTGCACCTCCGCGGAGCAGACCGCGGAGAAGTCGGCGAGCAGGCGCGGCGGCAGGGACTCGCCACCGCAGAACACCATGCGCAGCGAGTCGCACTCACCGGGCTCGATCGCCGAGACGAACACCTCGAGCATGCTGGGCACGAAGTGCATCGCGGTGATGCCGTGCTCCACCACGGCCTGAGCGAGGTACCGCGGGTCGCGGTGCCCGTCCGGCGTCGCGATCACCAGGCGGGCGCCGGAGGTCAGCGGCCACCAGAACTCACGCACGGAAGCATCGAAGGTGAACGGCGTCTTCTGCATCAGCGTGTCGGCGGCGGTCAATCGGTAGGTGTCCTGCCGCCAGCGCAGCATGTTGACCACCGAACTGTGCGCGACCGCAACACCCTTCGGGAGTCCGGTCGAGCCCGAGGTGAAGATGACGTAGGCGGGGTTCTCCGGACGCAGCGGTGCGATCCGCTCTGCATCGGAGATCGGCCCGGCGGCCCGCCCGGACACCTCGACCGTGTCGACATCGATCACCCGGACGCCGGCGGGTGCGGAGACCGCATCCGCGCAGGTGCTCAGCAGCATCCGCAGGCCGGCCGCTGCGACGACGTGCTCGATACGCTCGGCAGGTGCATCCGGGTCGACCGGGACGTAGGCCGCACCGGTCTTGGCGACCGCGTACATGCCGACCATGAGGTGCACGGATCGGCGAATACCCAGACCCACCAACGACTCCGGGCCCACGCCCTGCTCGATGAGGTAGCGAGCCAGTCGGTTGACCCGCGCGTCGAATTCGGCGTAGGTCACCGTCTCGGTCTCGGAGACGAGCGCCGGGGCGTCCGGGGTGGCACGGACCTGTGCGTCGAACAGGTCGACCAGCGTCCCCTCGACCGCGTTGCCGACCGTCTCGTTCCACCCGGCCATCTGGACCGACTCCGCCGGGGACAGCAGCGCAAGCGCGCCGAGCGGGGTGTCGGGCCGCTCCGTGAACTCACCGAGCACCCGCAGCACCCGGTCCAGGTGCGCGGCGACAACGTCCTCGTCGAACACCTCGCGCTGGAACTTGGCAGCGAAGTGCAGTCGCCCCTGCGACGGTGCCACCGCGATCGAGAGCGGGAAGTGGCTGGCCGCTGCGGATTCCACGCCGAGCAACCGGACCCCGGCGATGTCGACATCGCCACCGGACCCTGCGGTGTCGACCGGATACGACTCGTACAGCAGCGCGGTGTCGAACTGCGCGCCCGGACCCGCCGCCTTGTTGATGTCCGCCAGACCCAGGAAGTGGTGCTCGAGCAGTCCCGCCTGCTCGGCCTGCAGGCCCGTCAGGAACGAACGCACGGTGGTACCGGGGTCGAGGCGTACCGCGACGGGAATGGTGTTGATGAACAGACCGATCATCGACTCCACCCCGGCCAGCGCCGGCGGCCGGCCGGACACGGTCGCACCGAAGACCACCGAGTCCTGCCCGGTCAGTGTGCCCAGCACCACCGCCCAGGCGGCCTGGACGAGGGTGTTCAGGGTGACACCGAGTTCGGCGGCCAGGGCCTCGGCCGCGACCGTCTGCTCGGCGGTCAGCGCTCGTTCGATCTGCGCCGGGACGGACTCGTGCTTGCCGCCCCGGGTAGCCGGCGCGAGCAGGGTCGGATCCTCGAGTCCGGCCAGCGCCTGACGCCAGGTCTGCAGCGACTGCGCCCGGTCCTGGGCAGCGAGCCAGTCCAGGTAGTCCCGGTAGGACCGCGGTCGCGGGAGCGCCGAGTCGTCCCCGTCCAGGGCGTACAGCGTCATCAGCTCGCGGATGGCCATCGGCGTCGACCAACCGTCGACGACCACGTGATGGTTGGTGAACACCAGCTGCGAGCGTCCGGGTGCCAACTCGAGCAGGGTCAGACGCAGCAACGGTGCCGCGGCCATGTCGAATCCGGTGGTCCGATCGGCGTCGAGCACCCGCAGCCGCTCTGCCTCGAGGGCGGCGCCACTGAACCCGCTCAGGTCGACCGTGCCGATCGGGACCGACACGCCGTTCGTCACCAGCTGCAGTGCACCGGCGGTCTCGTCGATCACGAAGGCGGTCCGCAGGTTCGGGTACCGCAGGACAAGCCTGTCGGCGGCCCGGCCGAGCCGGGCCAGGTCCACCTCGCCCGCCAGGTTCATGACGAACTGGGCGGTGTACACGTCGACGTCATCGGTCGACCCGGCCGCCAGCAGGGCGTGGAAGAGCATCCCCTGCTGCAGCGGGGACAGCGACCAGACGTCCTCGAGCTCCGGGTACCGGGCCTCGAGGCCGTCGATCTGGTCCTGAGTCAGGTCGACCAGCGTCAGGTCGGACGGGGTGAGCCCGCCCGATCCCTCGGTGCGGGCGTGCTCGGCGATCGCCGTCACCGCCTGTCGCCACAGCTCTACCAGCTCGGCGATCTCGGCGCGGGTCAGCAGCGCGCGGGGGAAGCTGAAGGTCGTCGACAGCCCGCCCCCTGCCTGGATGGACGAGTTCACGTCCAGCGCCGCGGCGGCGGCCATCGTCGGGTCGGCGGCGCCGCCGAGTCGGCCGCCGTCGGTGACCGGGATCCAGCCGAGGGCACGGACCTCGTCGGACAACTCGTCGGTGCCGAACCGGCCCAGATAGTTGAAGGTGATCTGCGGCTGGGCACCTTCGCCCAGCTCCGCCGCGGTCTCCGGGTTCAGGTACCGAAGCAGGCCGTAGCCGATCCCGTGGTCGGGGGCGGAGAGCAGCTGCTCCTTGACAGCCTTGACTGCCTGCCCCGCCGCCGGGCCGGCGGCGAGAGCGTCGTCGAGGTTGATCCCGGTGAGGTCGAGACGGGCCGGGTAGACGCTGGTGAACCAGCCGACGGTGTGCGAGAGATCGGCGCCGAGTGCGACCTGTTCCTCACGTCCGTGGCCCTCGAGGGTGATCAGCGTCGAGGCGTCCGTGGTCCCGCGGTCCCTCTTCCAGAGCGCGACCGCGAGCGCCAGTGCTGCCAGCAGTCCGTCCTGCACGCCGCCGCGGAACTTCGCCGGCACCGCGGTCAGCAGGGCGTCGGTGATGTCGGCAGGCAGTTCGGTGGTCACCGACTCGACGGTGGCAATCGTGTCCACCGCCGGGTCCAGCGCTCGGGAGCCGAGCGGCGCCTCGGGTTCGGCGACAAGCCCACGCCAGTATTCGAGCTCGGCAACACGCGCCGGGGCCTGGGCCTGCTCCACCAGTGCGTGCGCCCAGCGTCGGGCGGACGTGACCGTGGGCTCGGCCGTGGGCACCTCATCGGCCTCGAGCTGACCCCATGCGGCGGCCAACGCGGGCACCAGCAGTCGCCACGACACTCCGTCCACCGCGAGGTGGTGCACCACGATCAACAGTCGGCCGTTGACACCGTCGAGCGAGGCGGCCGGCTCGAACCACACCACCTGCACCATCACACCGCCGACCGGGTCCAGCCGGTCCGCGGCCGCGTCGAGGCCTGCCGCGGCGAGGGCCTCGAATCCCGGTGTGCCGGGCAGGGAGTCGGCATCGAACTCGACGCGGACGAGCAGCGGGTCCGCCTCGACCGACCCGGCCGGGCTGGTGCGCAGAACCGCGTCGCCGTCGCCGTCGGCGGGAATCAGCCGGGCACGGAGAACGTCGTGCTGGTCGAGCACGGCCGCGAGGGTCTCGGCGAGCCGGGCGCGGTGCAGGCCGATCGGCGCGGTGAGCAGTACTGCCTGCGAGAAGCGCGAGCCCGCCCCGCGGTCGTGGGCCCAACGGGCCACCGGCAGCAGCGGCATGTCGCCGACACCGCCGCCGGGCAGCTCGGCGAGGACCACCGGTCCGTCGCCGTCGGCGCTGAGGGTGGCGACCTGTGCCAGCCCGCCGACGGTCTTGCGCTCGAAGACGTCCCGGGCCTTGATCAGCACGCCCGCGGCCTTCGCTCGGGACACCAGCTGGATGGACACGATGGAGTCACCGCCGAGCGCGAAGAACGAGTCCGTCACGCCCACCCTGTCGACGCCGAGCACCTCGGCGAACAGACCGGCGAGGATCGTCTCGACCGGCGTGGACGGCGCGACGTACGAATCCACGGCAGAGCCGAAGACCGGCTCCGGCAACGCCTTGCGGTCCAGCTTGCCGTTGACTGTCAGCGGCACCGACTCCAGCACGACGATTGCTGCGGGGACCATGTGCGCCGGCAGTACCTCCGCCACGTACGCGGTCAGCGCGGCGGGGTCGACGGTCGTGCCGGGCGCCGGCACCACGTAGGCCACCAGGACCGTCGCACCCGACGGCCCGCTGCGGCCGATGGTGGCCGCGAAGTCGACCGACTCGTGTGCGGACAGTGCGGCGTCGATCTCGCCGAGCTCGATCCGGAAACCACGCACCTTCACCTGGAAGTCGCTGCGACCCACGTACTCGACCTCGAGCCGGGAAAGGTCGCCCGCCTCGGAACGGTCCACCCAGCGGACCACGTCGCCGGTCCTGTACATCCGACTTCCGGGCGCACCGTACGGGTCGGCGACGAAGCGGTCCGACGTGAGAGCCGCACGGTCGTGGTAACCGCGCGCGGTCTGGGTCCCGGATACGTAGAGCTCACCGGCGACGCCGAGCGGCACCGGCCGCAGCCGGCCGTCGAGGACCACGGCGGACACACCCTGGATGGGCTCGCCGATGGTCAACGGGTCTCCGGCGGCGATCGCATCGCCGGTGGTCACCATGATCGTCGCCTCGGTGGGGCCGTAGGCGTTGTGCAGCCGGTGCCCGGGTGCCCAACGCTCGACGAGCTCCGTGGTCAACGCCTCGCCACCCATGACGAGGTATCGCAACGAGTCGAGTCCCTGCGGGGAAAGCGCGGACGCAGCGGACGGAGTGATGAAGGCATGCGTGACCCGGTGGCGGGCGATGATCTCGGCGAGCTCACTGCCGCCGAACACCCCGGACGGCACGATCACCAGGACGGCGCTCGAGCCGACCGCCATGAGCAGCTCGAGAAGTGATGCGTCGAAGCTCGGTGACGACGAATGAAGTACCCGGGCCGAGCTGGACAGCTCGTACCGTCGCGCCTGCTCGGCCACGAAGTTCACCAGGCCACGGTGGGTGACCACGACGCCCTTGGGCAGACCCGTCGACCCCGACGTGTAGATGACGTACGCCGTGTTGTCGACCAGGATCGGTGCGTTGCGATGCGCATCGGTGAGCGGCGCGGTCGACGTGCTCTCCCACTCTGCGACAAAGCGGTCGTCGTCGAGCACCAGCCAGTTGGTCTCGGGCAGGTCGCCGACGTGCTCGGCCACCGTCAGGCCGACCGCTGCCCCCGAGTCGGTGACCATGTGCTCGAGCCTGTCGAACGGGTACGCCGGATCCATCGGCACGAACGCGGCTCCGGACTTCGCCACCGCCCACAGAGCGATCTGTGACTCGATCGAGCGGGAGATCGCCAGGGCCACGAAGGACTCGGGGCCGACTCCGTGTGCAATCAGCATGCGAGACAGGGCGTTCGAGCGATCGTCGAGCTCGCCGTAGGTCATCGTGCGGTCGCCGAAGACCAGGGCAGTCGCGTCGCGGTCCGCGGCGGCTGCACCCAACAGCTCGGGCAGGGTCACCGGCGCGACGGCAGCCGGACCGGTCACCGGGACCAGCGCTGCGTGCTCGGCGGGGTCGGTGATCGTCACGTCACCCACCACGACGGACGGATCCACGACCACCTCGCCGAGCAGTCGGACGAACCGCTCGCCGAGAACACGGATGCTGGCCTCGTCGAAAAGGTCGGTGGCGTAGACGAAGGAACCGGTCATGCCCGACCCGTCGGTGTTCTCGCCGATCGAGAGCTGCAGGTCGAACTTGGCGAAGGTGACCCCGGGGTCGACCGCGCTGACTGTCAGCCCCGGCAGTTCCAGGACGGCCGGCTCCGTGTTCTCGAGCGCAATCACAACCTGGAAGATCGGCGCGTGCGCGGTCGACCGCTCCGGCGCGAGAATCTCCACCAGCCGCTCGAAGGGAACCTCCGCGTGCCCCAGCGCCCCCAGGTCGGATTCCCTGGTCGACGTCAGCATGTCCGCGAAGGTCGCGGACGGGTCCACCACGGTTCGCAGGGCCAGGGTGTTGATGAACATGCCGACCATGTCGTCGAGCTCACGCTCGCCACGGCCCGCGATCGGGGTGCCGATGACGATGTCGTCCGTACCGGAAATCTTCGAGAGCAGCAGCGCGAACGCGGCGTGGACTGTCGTGAACAGGGTTGCCCCGTACTCGCGCGAGAGTTCCAGCAAACGCCTGTGCAACTCTGCATCGACATCGAACTCGACGCGACCGCCACTCATGGACGTCACGGCGGGCCGCTTCCGGTCCGTCGGCAACGGCAGCACATCGGGGATCCCGGCAAGCTCATCGACCCAGTACCGAACCTGGGCGGCTACCAACGACTCCGCGTCGTCCTCGCTACCCAGCAGTTCACGCTGCCAGATCGCGTAATCCGCATACTGCACCGCCAGAGGTTCCCAGTCGGGAGCCTGCCCATGAGTCCAGCTCGTGTACGCCGCCATCACGTCGCGCGCCAGCGGGGCCATCGAGGCACCGTCCGAGGAGATGTGATGCACCAGGAACAAGAGCACATGCTCGGTGTCGCCCAGACGGAACAGGCGCGGCCGGACCGGGATCTCGGTGGTCACGTCGAAACCACGCGAGGCCAACTCCGAAACCTGTGCCGCGAGGTCATGCTCACTCGTCACCGCGACGGGCTCGAGGCCGAGATCGAGGGCGGCCGCGGGCAGGATCACCTGGCTGGGCCCGTGGCCGTCGTCGGGGAACACCGTTCGCAACGACTCGTGCCGCTCGAGCACACTCGCCACCGAGGCGCGCAGTGCGTCGACGTCCAAGTCGCCGACCAGGCGAATACCCAACGGCACGTTGTATGCGGGAGAAGTGGTGTCGAACTGGTTGATGAACCACATCCGGGCCTGCGCGAGGGAGAGCGGCAGTCGCTCCGGACGCTCGACAGCACGCAACTCCGGCCGGGCGTGGCCGGTTCCGGCCGTGGATTCCGCCAGTGCCGCAAATCCTGACACGGTGGGGGCGTCGAAGAGGTCACGCAGGGTCGCGTCGGACCCCATCTCGGCGTTGACGCGGGCCACCACCCGGGTTGCCGACAGGGAGTTGCCGCCGCTCTCGAAGAACGAGTCGTCGGCCCCGACCCGATCCGCACCGAGGATCTCGGCGAAGATCTGAGCCACCACTGTCTCGGCATGCGTGGCAGGTTCGCGATAGACCTGTGCATTGGCTCCGAAGTCCGGCTTCGGCAGCGCCCTGCGGTCCAACTTGCCGTGCGAAGTGATCGGCAGCTCGTCGAGCACCATCACGGTCGCGGGCACCATGTACTCGGGCAGCACTCCTGCGACCTGCACGCGTGCCTCGCCCGGATCCACCTCGTCACCGTCCGCGGGCACCACGTACGCCACGATCCGGTCGAAGCCGACCCTGTCCGTGTCGACCAGCGCGACCGCGCGGCGTACCCGCCGATCGCGTAGAAGCGCGGCCTCGATCTCGCCGAGCTCGATTCGGAAGCCCCGGACCTTGACCTGGAAGTCGGTGCGGCCCATGTATTCGAGGTTGTCGTCACTGCGGCGGCGTACCTCGTCGCCGGTGCGGTACATGACCGAACCGGCATCACCGAACGGGTTGGCAACGAACCTGGCGGCTGTCAGATCGGCCCGGCCGACGTAACCGCGGGCAACCTGAGGTCCGGCAAGGTACAGCTCGCCGGCGATTCCGACCGGCACCTCCCTCAGACGCCGGTCCAGGACATAGCCCTGCAGGCCCTCGTAGGGCGTACCGATCGGAACCCGGGCGGACGTCTCGTCCTGCGTGGTGGTGCCGTGTCGAGTACCCGAGACGGTGAACTCGGTCGGGCCGTACTCGTTGTTGACTCGGGCAGTCAGTGCAGCGTGCAACTGTGCCAGCAGCTGCGGCGACATCTCCTCGCCACCGCTGAAGATCTCGCGCAGGGAACCGCACTCGCCCGGCCGGAGTGACGCCACGAACAGCTCGAGCATCGAAGGGACAAAATGCATCACAGTGATGCCGTGCCTGTCGATCGCCTCCGCGAGGTACCTGGGATCGCGATGACCGTCGTGCGAAGCCAGCACCAGTCGGGCGCCGGTAGCGAGCGGCCACCACAGCTCGCGGACGGATGCGTCGAAGGTGACCGGTGTCTTCTGCAGCACGCGGTCGTCGGTGCCGAGGGAGTACAGGCCCTGGCGACGTGCGATCAGACCGACCACGTTGGAGTGCGGGACTGCCACACCCTTGGGGTGACCCGTCGAGCCGGAGGTGAAGATGACGTACGCGGGGTTCGCGGCGCGCAAGGGCCGCAACCGCTCGTGGTCGGTGACCGGCCCTGCTGCGTGAGCCGTGGTGTCGAGCGCATCGAGGTCGAGGACGACAGCGTCCTCCGGCCAGGGCATTGCGTCGCTCGAGCGGGTCAGCACACAGACAGCCCCCGCTGTGGCAAGCACGTCCTTGATGCGCTCCGCCGGGTGGTCCGGATCGATCGGGACGTAGGCGCCACCAGCCTTGACGACGGCGTACATCGCCACCATCATCTGGAGCGAACGACGGAAGCCCAGCGCGACCAGGGACTCGGGACCCACCCCCTCCGCAATCAGCAGCCGTGCCAACCGGTTGACATGCGCGTCGAACTCCGCGTAGGTCCAGACCACGCCGTCACTCTCGATCGCGACGGCGTCCGGGGTGCGTGCGACCTGCGCCTCGAACGCATCCACCAGCGTTGCCGGGGCAGACCCCTCCCCCAGGTCCTCGGCGGGGGCAAGCGACGTCGCGTCCTTTGCGATCCGGTCGAGAACCGCACCGATCCCGCCCTCTGCCGCGACGATCGTGGGGACCAGCCCGGTCAGCACCACCGACACGATGGCGTCTGCGTCCATGCCCCTCTCGGCAAGCGGTCCGGCCAGCATCTGCAGCCGCTCGTCGAGCTCTCGGTACGTCACCGACATTCCATCGACGGACACCACGATCACGTCCGGACGGTCCGAGGCGAGGTTAGAGATCGATCGAGTCAGATCCGCAGCAGACAACAGGTCCTCCAAAGCTCGCGAGCCAAATCTATTCGTTTACGTATCGACAGTTGTACGACGCACAATGACGCATCGCACGACAATGTGTCGCGAGCAGCCGATGCCGATGCCGACACCGCTCGCGACTGGATCAAAGATACGGGACCGCCCCGGACCGACCCGCCGGCAAATCGGATCAGCCGCCGGCGACCAGTCCGCTCGAGTCGGCCGACTGCGACGTGGCGCGGGCGCGGGCGTGGGCATCCGCGACCAGCTTGTCGACCACGTCGGCGAATCCGTCGCCGGCCCCACTGCCGCCCGCGGCCAGCAGAATCGTAGGAACGAGGCTGGTCAGAGCCGTGGTGACGATCGCCTCGACCGCCATCCCGCGGTCAGCCAGCGAGGCCGTCAACAGCTTCAGCCGCTCGTCCATCTGACCGTAGGTGACCGTGATGCCGTCGTGCTCGAGCGCGATCGTGTCCGAGCTGGACTCGGCAACCGTGGCAACGAGTCGCGGTAGGTCGTCGACGGTCGGCGCGGCGGCGGAGCGCCCGACGACCTCAGGGGCGTTCCAGATGTCGATGTCGCCGACCACGGCGTCGGCGTCGGTCACGACGGTCCGCACGATGTGCAGGAACCTGTCCGCGAACCCGATCACGGTCGCCTCGTCGAACAGGTCGGCCGCGTAGAAGAGCGAGGCAGACAGGCTCGACACCACACCGGTCGCGTCCCGGTTCTCGACCAGGGTGAGCTTGAGGTCCGTCTTGGCCATCACGAGTCCACTGTCGAACTCGGTGGCGGTCAGTTCCGGCAGTTCCAGCGTCGGCCTGCCGAGGTTCTCGAAGGAGAGCATGACCTGGGCCAGCGGCGAGTACGACGGCGACCGCACCGGGTTCAGCCGCTCCACCACGCTGTCGAAGGGGACATCGGCGTGCGCGTACGCCTCCAGGTCCGTCTTCTTGGCCTGCTGGACGATCTCGGCGAAACCGCGCCCACCGTCCACAGCGGTGCGCAGCACCAGGGTGTTGACGAACATCCCGACCATCTCGTCGAGTTCGGCCTCACCGCGACCGGCCACCGCGGTCGAGATCGCGATGTCCTCGTTGGCGGTCAGCCTGGACAGCAACGTGGCGAGCGCTGCGTGCATCACCATGAACAGCGTGGCACCGCCGCGGCGCGCAATCTCGTGCAGGCCGGCCACCAGGTCGGCGTCGATCTCGAAATCGACCTTCCCGCCGCGCATCGACTGCCGGGCCGGACGCGGGCGGTCGGTGGGCAATTCGATCAGTCCGGGCATGCCCGCAAGGGTGCCCTCCCAGAAGTCGAGCTGACGCCAGGCCAGCGACTCGGAATCGTCCTCGGCGCCGAGCACCTCACGCTGCCACAGCGCGTAGTCCGCGTACTGCACGGCCAGCGGCGCCCACTCGGGGACCGCGCCGGTGACCCGCCGGCCGTACGCCAGCATCACGTCGCGGGCCAGCGGACCCATCGACGCACCGTCCGCACTGATGTGGTGGACGACAAGCGCCAGCACATACTCCTGGTCGTCGGCCTGGAACAGCCGGGTGCGCAGCGGCGGCGTCGTGGTGACGTCGAAACCCTGCGAGGCGAACTCAACCAGCGCGGCAGGGACCGCGTCCCCGTCGACCGGCACCGGGGACAGGTCGATCTGAACCGAGGAGACCGGCAGCACGACCTGCCGCGGCACCCCCTCGTCGTCCGGGTACACCGTCCGGACGGACTCGTGGCGGCCAAGCACGTCAGCCACCGCCAACTCGAGCGCGTCGAAGTCGAGGCGTCCGTAGAGCCGGACGGCGATCGCGATGTTGTAGGCGGGCGACGCGGGGTCGAGCCGGTTGATCAGCCACATACGCTGCTGCGCAAGCGAGAGCGGCACCTGCTCCGGGCGCTCCGCGGCGACCAGCGCGGGCCGAGGGGCGCGCCCCTCGGCGCTGACCGCGCGGGCGGCCAACTCGGCGACCGTCGACGCCTCGAACAAGTCCCGCACGCCGAGCGCAGATCCGACCGCCGAGTTGACCCGGGCGACCACCCGAGTCGCCGAGAGCGAGTTGCCACCCAATGCGAAGAACGACTCCGTTGCGGAGACCCGCTCGATCCCGAGCACGTCGGCGAAGACTCCGGCGACGGCCACCTCGACCGGCGAGCCGGGCTCGACGTACTCGCCCGCGTCCGCACCGAAGTCCGGGTCCGGCAATGCCTTTCGGTCGAGCTTGCCGTTGACCGTGAGCGGCAACGCATCGAGCAACACGATCGCCGACGGCACCATGTGGGCGGGCAGAGTACGGCTGACGAACTCCTTGAGCTCGGTGACCACCACCGACTGGCCTGCCACCGGCACGACGTACGACGCGAGCAGGACGTCGCCGGTCGGACCGGTACGGCCGACGGTCACCGCGAAGTCCACCGCATCGTGTGCGTCGAGAGCGGCGTCGATCTCGCCGAGCTCGATCCGGAATCCGCGGACCTTCACCTGGAAATCGCTGCGGCCCACGTACTCGACCTCGAGACCGGCGGTGACATTCCCCGTCGCTCCGCTCGCCCTGTTGACCTCCACCCAGCGCACCACGTCTCCGGTCCGGTACATCCGCGCGCCGGGTGCGCCGTACGGGTCGGCGACGAAGCGTTCCGACGTGAGCGCTGACCGACCGTGGTAGCCACGGGCCACCGCCGGACCGGACACGTACAGCTCACCGGCGACGCCGACCGGCACCGGCCGCAGCCGAGAGTCCAGGATCACCGCGGCGACACCGCGGATCGGGCCGCCGATGGTCACTGCGCCGCCCGGCACCAGCGCGCTGCTGATGTTGGTCGCGACGGTGCCCTCGGAGGGACCGTAGGCGTTGAACATGGCCCTGCCGACGGCCCACCGCGAGACCAGTTCCGGTCCGCAGGCGTCGCCACCGACGATCACGGCGGTGACTTCGTCCAGACCCGCCGGGTCCACCGTGGACAGTGCCGCCGGGGTCACGAACGCATGCGTCACCCGCTGCGACTGCAGCAGGATGCGCAGTTCGTCGCCGCCGTAGATCTCGGTCGGCGCGATCACCATGGTCGCGCCCGCACCGACAGCGAGCAGCAGTTCGAGCACCGATGCGTCAAAGCTCGGCGACGAGAAGTGCAGGGTGCGAGACGAACTCGTCACCGAGTAGCGCTCACGCTGCTCGATCGCGAAGTTCTCCAGGCCGGCGTGGGTCACCACGACGCCCTTCGGCAGACCTGTCGAGCCAGAGGTGTAGATGACGTACGCAGTGTGCTCGGGGCGCAGCGGCGCGAGCCGATCCGCGTCGACGATCGCGTCCGCGCGCAACTGCGCGCACCGCGCCTCGAAGGCCGGGTCGTCGAGGACCACCCAGTCCACCGAGTCGGGCAGCGCTTCGCGGTGTGCGGCGAGCGTCAGACCGAATCGAACCCCGGAGTCGGAGACCATGTGCTCGATGCGGTCGGCCGGGTACGCCGGGTCGATCGGCAGGAAGGCACCTCCGGCCTTGGTCACCGCCCACACGCCGAGCACCGACTCCACCGACCGGGGCAGTGCCAGCGCCACGAAGGCCTCCGGACCGACGCCCGCGGCGATCAGCGCCCGCGCCACCCGGTTCGACCGCTCGTCGAGTTCGACGTAGCTCAGTTCCCGGGCGCCGGCGACCAGCGCGGGTGCGGCCGGGTTCACGGCGACGGCTGCGGCCATCAACGCCGGCAGCGGGGTGCCCGCCGCGGCGGCCTCGCCGCGGACCGGGACCAGTCGCTCGTGCTCGGCGGCGTCGAGCAGGTCGATCGCGCCGACCGTCGCCTCGCTGTCGGAGGCGAAGGCCTCCAGCACCGTCAGCAGCCGGTGCGCGAAGCCCTCGACATCCTCGCGGGAGAACGCGGTCGACATGTACTTGAAGTTCAGTTCCAGTGTGGCGCCGAGGATTCCGACGACAGCCAGCGGGTAGTGCGAGCCGTCCTTCACGTCGACGTCGAGCAGTCGCAGGCCGGCGATGTCCGACTCGTCGGTGACGCCCTGTCGGTCCACCGGGTACGACTCGAGCACCAACAGGGTGTCGAACAGGTTGCCCTTGCCCTCGGCGGTGATGATCTCGCTCAGGCCCACGTACTGGTGGCCGAGCAGCTGCGTCTGTTCCTGCTGGACCCGGGTCAGCAACTGCGCCACGGACTCGTCGGGGTCCACGCTCACCCGGACAGGAACGGTGTTGATGAACAGACCGACCATGGACTCGACGTCGGCCAGCTCCGCCGGCCGACCCGAGACGGTGGCGCCGAAGAGCACGTCCTCACGCGCGGTGAGCCGTGCGAGCACCAGACCCCACGCGGCCTGCAGCAGCGTGTTGGTGGTGACCTCGAGCCTCCGGGCGAGCTGCTTCAGCCGACCGTCGAGGTCGTCGTCGAGCACCACGGAGAGGTCGTCAGGCGCGGCAACCGCCGGCTCCGCGCCGGTCCGGGCGGCCAACATGGTCGGCTCCTCCACGTCGGCGAGGAGGCGGTGCCACTGCGCGCGGCTGGCCTCGGCGTCCTGCGCCGCGAGCCACGCCAGGAAGTCCTTGTAGGTCCGCACCCGCGGCAGCATGTCCGAGGAGCCGCCCGCGGCGTACAGGGTGAGCAGGTCACGCACGATCAGCGGCGTCGACCAGCCGTCGGCCAGGATGTGGTGGTTGGTGACCGTGAGGATCCACCGGTCCGCGTCCGTGCGGATCAGGTGGAACCGGGTCAGCGGAGCGGCAGTGAGGTCGAACCGGGAAGCCCGATCCGCCTGCATCAGCCGGGCCAGCTCGGCGGACCGGACGTCGACGTCGAGCACCGACAGGTCGGTCTGCGTCCACGGCAGCGTCACGCCGTCGAGCAGCACCTGCAGGACCTCGCCGCTGTCCTCCTCCTGCACGAAAACGGTGCGGAAGACCTCGTTCCGGGTGATCAGGGCCTGCCCCGCCGTGCGCATCCGGTCCGGATCGACCTCGCCGCCGAGTTCGAGCACGATCTGCGCGGTGTAGACGTCGACGTCCTCGGCAAGCAGCGAGTGGAAGTACATGCCGTGCTGCAGCGGCGCGGGCGGCCACACGTCGACCAGCGCCGGGTATCGCTGCTCGAACCGCTCGATCTGCTTCTGCGACAGCGTCACCAGGTCCAGGTCCGACGGGGTCAGGCCGCCGGCCGACTCGTCGGAGGCATAGGTCGCGACGGCCTCGAGTGCCCGGACCCACCAGTGCGCGAGGTGCTCGGCCTCGTCCGCGGAGAGCAGCTCGGACGCGTAGGTGAACGACGCCGCGAGGTGCGCGCCTGCGCCCTCGCCTTCGATACCGGCGTTGATCTCGACAGTGGCCGAGAGTGCCGCGTCGGCGTCGTGTGCCGACAGGAAGCCGCCGATGCCGACGGAGTCGTCCGGCGTCCACGGCGCACCCGCAAGGTCCTCGCCCAACGCCGCCGACGTCCGCCCGAGGTAGTTGAACATGATCTGCGGCGACGCGAACTCGGCGAGCGTGCCGCCGGTGTCCTCGCGCAGGTGCCGCAGCAGCCCGAAGCCGAGGCCGCCGTCCGGCACCGCCAGCAACTGCTCCTTGACGGCCTTGACCACGGCGCCTGCCGCGGCCCCGCCGTCAAGGGCATCGTCGACATCGAGCCCACCGTGGTCCAACCGCACCGGGAAGATGTTGGTGAACCAGCCGACCGTCCGGGACAGGTCCGCCCCGACGATCACGTCGTCGTCGCGGCCGTGGCTCTCGAGCGCCACCAGGACCGAGGACTCGTCGACCCCACGGTCGCGACGCCAGCGGGTCACCGCGAGCAGCAGCGCCGCGAGCAAACCGTCGTTGACGCCGCCGCGGAAGGCGCGGGGCACGCTGGTGAGCACCGCGTGGGTGACCTCCGGGGAGAGGTCGATGCGGACCGTTCGCGCGGTCGCGGAGGTGTCGCGCGCCGGGTCGAAGGCGCGCGACCCGAGCATCGGGTCCGGACCCTCGAGCGCGCGCTGCCAGTGGTCGAATTCGCTTGCCCGAGAATCGCTCAGGGCCTCGTCACGCAGCGCGTGTGCCCACCGCCGCACAGAGGTGCCGACCGGCTCGAGCTGCGCGGGCTGACCCACCGCGAGCCCGGTTGCCGCGATCGCCAGGTCCGGCAGCACGACCCGCCAGGACACACCGTCGACTGCGAGGTGGTGGATCACCAGAAGCAGCCGGGCGGCGCCCGACGGTGCGCGCAGCCACACGGCCGCGACCAGCCGGCCGGCGGCCAGGTCGAGGCGGTCGGCGGCCGCGTCGAGCTGCTCCGCCACTACCGACTCGAACTCTTCGGTGCCAGGTTCGGCGGTGACGTCCTGTCGGGAGATCACGTCGACGGCCCGCACCGAGCCGACCTCGCGAACCTCGAAGGCCCAGTCGCCGTCGTCGGTCCGGGAGAGCCGCGAGCGCAGTGCGTCGTGGTGGTCCAGGACCGACTGCAGCGCGCCGCCGAGGACGTCCTCGGTCAGGTCTGCTCCCAGGTTGAGCAGGATCCCCTGGGACCGGCGGGCAAAGGGACCCTGGTCCAGCATCCAGCGTCCGACGGGCAGCAGCGGCACCTCTCCGACACCGCCACCGGGCAGCTCCTCGAGCACCGACGCGATCTCGTTGCTGAGGGCGCGCTGCGCGACGAGTTCGGCGAGCCGGGCGACAGTCTTGCAGTCGAACACGTCGCGGGTGGTGAAGGCGACGCCGGCCTCCTTCGACCGGGACACCAGCTGGATCGACATGATGCTGTCGCCGCCGAGCGCGAAGAAGCTGTCCTCGATGCTGACCTCGGCGAGCCCGAGGACGTCGCCGAAGACCGTCGCGATGGTCTTCTCGAGCTCCGTGACCGGGGCGACGTACTCCACCGTCCGAGCCTTGAAGTCGGGTTCCGGCAACGACTTCCGGTCGATCTTGCCGTTCGCGTTGAGCGGCAGGTCGTCGAGCGTGACGACCGCCGACGGCACCATGTAGCTCGGCAGGTGCAGCCCGGCATACTCGATGAGTGCGGGGACGTCCAGCTCGGCACCGGGTGCGGGGACCGCGTACGCGATCAGACGTTGACCGAGCTCGCCCTCGTGCACCAGCACCGCGACCCGGACCACGTCGGGGTGGCCGAGCAGCACGGCCTCGATCTCGCCGAGCTCGACACGGAGCCCGCGGATCTGGACCTGGAAGTCACTGCGGCCCTGGTACTCGAGCTCACCGTCGGCGTTCCACCACACCACGTCGCCGGTGCGGTACATGCGCCCGCCGTCGGCCGCGAACGGGTCGGCCACGAACATCGACGAGGTCAGGGCGAACCGGCTGCCGTAGCCGCGCGCCACGCCCTCGCCGCCGACGTACAGTTCGCCGGTGACGCCGGGCGCCACCAGCCGCAGCTGCGAGTCCAGGACGTACACGCCGAGGTTGCCGATCGGCCCGCCGATCGGGATCCGGCCCTCCCGGTACGCGGTGTCGACGGCGGCGATCCGATGCGAGGTGACCATGTCGGTCGCCTCGGTGGGACCGTAGTTGTTGTACAGCCGTACCCCGCCGGCCTCGAGCTGGTGCAGGCGGTGTGGACGCACTGCCTCGCCGCCGAGCAACACCGCGCGCAGGCGCGGCAGCGCGGCCCGGGTGTCGTGGTCGAGCAGCACGTTGAACGCGCTCGGGGACATGTTCGCGATGGCGACGTCGCCGCGCTCGACGATCCCCAGGATCTCCACGGGATCGAAGCCCTCGTCGGGCAGGTGCAGCACCGCCCCCTCGGTCAGCGCGACCCACACGTTCTTCTGCGTCTGGTCGAACACCGGGGCGTTGCCCACCAAAACGCCGTCGCCCTCGGTCAGACCGAGTTCGCCGCGGTACCACTCGACGATGTTCGCGAATCCGCGCATCGGGACCAGGGTCGGCTTGGGGCGCCCGGTCGAGCCGGAGGTCGAGATGACGTACGCGAGCCGGGCGTCGGCCTCGCTTCCCCAGGAGTTCGGTACGGGCAAGTCGTCGAGGTCCGCGATGCGGGCCTGCGCGATCGGGTCGTCGAGCAGGATCATCGGGCCGGCATAGCCGGCGGCACCGGCCCAGGCACTGGTCGCGACGAGACATCGCACGTCGCAGTCCTCGAGGAGTGCCTGCGCCCGCTCGACGGGGGCAACGACGTCAACGGGCGCGTACGCGGCGCCGACCTTCCACACCGCCAGCATGCTGACGAGCCAGTCGATCGACCGAGGCACGATCAGCGCGACGACGTCGTCGACACCCACACCACGACCGGCCAGTTCACGGGCCAGCCGGTTCGCACGACGGTCGAGTTCGCCACGGGTGACGGTCAGCTCGCCCGCCACCGCGGCCACCGCGGCCGGGTCAGCCGCGACCGAGCGGTCCCAACGGTCGGTGATGTCGACGCCGAAGGGCACCGGAGCCCCGGCGCCGGCAGCCAGCAGCTGCTGAGCCTCGCCCGCCTCGAGCAGGTCGAGCCGGTTGACCACGGTGCCGCGGTCGGCCGAGAGAAAGGTCCGCAGGTAGTTCAGGAACCGGTGGTGGTAGCCACCGAGTTCGCCCTCGGAGTACAGGTTCGGGTTGCCCTCGAAGTCGATCTGGACACTCTTGCCCGCGACACTCGGGTAGAGGTTGACCGCGAGATCCTCCACCGGGCCCGTGCTGAGCACCTTGAACCGGCCGGTGAAGTCGCCGAACCGGAGCTCACGGTGAAACATCATGATGTTGATCGACGGGCCGAAGAAACCCCGCTCGCCGGTGACGGCACCCGCATCGCGACGCATGTCCTCGTGGCGGTACATCTGCCGACGCAGTGCCCCGGTCAGTTCGAGGTTCGCCGCGGCGATCAATTCGTCCACGGTGGTGTCCGAGTCGATCCGCAGCCGCAGCGGGACGACGTTGGAGACCATGCCGCCGGAACGGCGCAGCACCGCGGTGGCACGCGCGGAGACCGGCAGGCTGAGCACCACGTCATTGCTACCGGTCATACCGGCCAGGTAGGCGGCGAAGGCCGCCACGATGGCGGGGGTCTCGCCGGCGACACTGCTGTCCGCGGTGRCCGCGAGCAGCTCCGAGGTTGCGTCCGGGACCAGCTCGCCCGCAACCGTGGCATGCGAGTCCACCGGCGCGGTGCGGCCACTCAGGCTCAACGGGGCGGGTAGGTCCGCAACCCGCCCGGACCAGTACTCCCGGTCTCGCTGGAATCGGGGCGAACTGCGGTACGCCAGTTCGTTGTTGTAGATCTTGACGAGCTCTTCGGCGTGGCCGGCCTCGATGTCGCGGCCCTGCACGACGGCCGTGTACAGCTCGGCGGCACGGTTGAGGATCGCCATTGCTCCGAAGCCGTCGAGCGCGATGTGGTGGATCCGGCAGTACCAGTAGCTGTGGGTCTCGCTGAGCTTGAGCACGGTGGAGACGATCAGCCGATCCTCGAACAGGTCGAGGGGCGACCCGTAGTCCTGGCGCATCCAGGCCTGCGCCGCGGCGACCGGGTCGTCCCGGTCGGAGAAGTCGAGGAACCGGACGTGGTCGTCGATCGAGCGGTCGACGACCTGCTCGGGGATCCCGTCCGCGGGGACCAGGCGGAGGTATGCGGAACCGAATTCCTTGCCGGCGATCCGGTTCGTCATGGTCAGGATGTCGACGTCGAGGAGTCCGTCGACCTCGATGTACTGGGCGATGGTGAGCGGGACATCCCCGGCGGCCTGCTGTGCGAACCACATACCCCGCTGAGCGGACGACAGTGGAAACTGCCCGGAGGTGTGCGCTGCCGGTGCCTGCGACGCCTCCTCCGGGGCTCCACCAGATCCGACTGCACCCAGGGTGTCCAAGGTTTCGCTCCCCCATCTCGACGAAGTTCCGTCGCTGTGTCTCGTCGTGGTCTCGCTCATGGCACGACAGTCCCCTGCCGATCCACAGTTGTCATCGCTCCGGCATCACCCTTTGTTAGCTCACGCCTCCTCAGGAAAACACCACGACCACGTCAGCAGCCTCACGTTGCCGACATTATGTCGGCAATCACAGACGAACGCCGGTCGATCGGCCACCCACTCGTGGCGAGCGGCCATCGTCCGGCGTGCGAGACAACCGCCCGGAATCATGTCACATGCAGACGGGACGACAGCACACCACACCGCGGCGGAGCACCCGTAGTTGTTATCAGTTCCCCCGCCGCACGACAAATTCTGTGCGCAGCGTCTCCCCCACTCTCCCACAGGGTTACTCGACGGTAAGTTGACGTTCGGTTCCGGATAATCGGGACCCGCGCCGAGGCGCCGATCGACGTGGTCACGGGCGGCTCGCACCGCCGCTACACCAACTTCGCCCCGGCTCCCATTCGCCGGCGCACATCCCGCAACAACACATGGTTGGCACCGTGCCTGACGAACCGCGGCAGGAACCTGTTGACGAACGAGACGAACACGAACAGGTTCTCGAACCGTCGGCGATCGGTCTCGGTCCACTCGATGTCGAGCAGGTCCCGGAACAGGGGCGGCAGGAATCCTGCGGTCAGGAACCGAAGCAGGTTCCCGAATACGGCCCGCAGCGGCCAGGCGACCATCCTCAGGTTCACCAGGTCGTCCAGGTACCGACGGGTCCGCTCGTCGATGGTCACCTGCTCGCAGGCCAGGTTCCAGTACCGGTCGAAGTCGGCGCGGGTGGGCGGCCACATGTCCTCGGTGACCTGCAGGGTCGTGCCGAGCGTGGACGACGACTGGTAGAACGCCTCGGCCTGCTCCTCGGTCAGCCTGCCGTGCAGCAGCTGGTGGCTGTCCTCGAACCCGACGTAGAGGCACGCGGCCACGTACATCTGCAGCTCACGGTCGAAGGCGTTGTACTCGACGGGACTGTTCTCGTCCGAGCGCACGTGCCGGTGCACGCCGTTGACCGCCTGCCGGTAGGCGAGGCGTTCCTCCTCGCTGCCCAGGATGGCGACCGCGAGGTACTGGAAGGTGGTGCGGGCGCGTTTCCAGGGATGCCGGACCAGGCTGCCGGACTCGACCTTGCTCTCCATCACGCCGTACGCGACCCCGGGCCACCCCAACTGCATGATGACGTTGGCGGCGCCGCCCGCGAACGCCCAGAAGTCGAGGGCGTCGGTGATCAGCACCTCCCGGCGGTTCCGGCGCCGCACCTGCGAGCCGATCTCGATCCGGGTGTACGCGGTGGTGAGCGTCGGCTCGGTATCCATGGTTGCTGTCCTCACGTTCGTATCGACTCTGGGGTGTCGACTACTTGGTGTCGACGTTGTCGACCACCCAGCGGTCGCCGTCGCGTACGAGGCTGACCACCATTCGGTACTTCTGGGAGTTGCCCTCCGGCGAGAGGACGTTCTTCGCCTGCTGGTCCACGAACACCAGCACCACCGCCGACGAGTCGTCGAGGCTCTCGATGCCGACGTGGTCCGCGGTCGCGGTCGCCTGCCCCTTGCCCTCGGTGACGATCTGGCGCAGCGCGTCGACCATCTCGTTGTACTTGCCAGCGAAGGCCGGGGTGGACATCCCGACCACCTTGTCCCGGTTGGCGTCCAGGCTCTGGAAGTCGAACGAGGACAACGCCACCGAGTAGTCACGAGCGATGTCGACCGCCTCGCCGCGCAAGGCGTCGGCGTGGCGGGCCGCCAGCGCCTGGATCACCAACGCGACCGAGACGGCGACCAGCGCGCACGCCAGCAGCAGGGCCACCAGCATTCGGGGCCGCCGCATCGCCGCCGCCCTGGGCCCCGCGACGCCGGCCTCGTCGGGGGTGGCCGCCATCGGGTCGTCGTCGGCCGGGATCGCCTCCATCACGCTGGTCGTGGCGGGGTCGGTGCGCTCACTTGCCATTTCCGAGATCCTCCAAGAGCTGTTTCCAGTAATTCAGTGCCTCGACCCCGGTCGGGACGAGAATCGGGTCGTCGACCACCGGCGGACCGATCTCGGTGCCCGGGGTGGTCGCATTCTGCAGGCCGAGACCGTTGGGGCGGGGCGCATTTCGGGCGCCGCGGGTCGACAGGTTCTCACCTGGCGGGCAGTAGTAGGTGAGGTTCGGTTCCACGGGCGTCATGTCGCCGAGCGCCCGGCGCGTCGTGTCGTAGTTGCACACCGGGCCCTGGGTGGCGACGAGGGAGAAGTCCGCACGGTTGCCCTTGACGATCGACTCGAGCTTGCCGAGGCCGTCGGGCAACGCGACGAGGCCGGCGGCCAGGGAGTCACTGCGGTCGGAGATCACCGGGGCCACCGCGACCAGATTCGCCAGCACCGACCCGAAGGTGTCGTGGTAGCGGTCGAAGAGTTGCCGCGCGTTGCGCAGCGCCGGTGGCGCGGTGTCGGTGAGGTACACCAGCACCGGCGCGTTGGAGTCGAGTTGCTCGGTGAAGTTCCGGGCCGCACCCATGCCGCGCACCAACGAGTCCGACTGTCCGGCCATCGAATCCACCAGGTCCGCGGTCCGTTCGAGCAGCGACCGCAGCATCGGGGCCTGGTCGTCGAGTTGCGCGGACAGTGCGTCGCCGTTGGCGATCAAGCTCGCCATGCTGGGCCCGAGGCCGTCGAACGACGCCCCGAGTTCGGTCCCGATGTCGCTGATCGCCTGCGGGTCGATGCCCTCGAGCAGTCGGTTCGCCTGCAGCATCAGCTCACCCATCTGCACCGGCTGCCGGTCCTGCGGCACCGCGAGTTCGTCACCGGTGGCGAGGAAGGGCCCGTCACCGGTGTTGGGAAAGATGTCCACGTTCTGAATGCCGGCGGCGGTCCCCATCCCGATCTTCGCGATGCTGTCGCGCGGGATCTCGGTGCCCGGGTCCAGGTCGAACTCGACTCGGGCCCCACGGCTCTCCGGGTCCAGCGAGACGCCCGCCACCCGGCCGACCATGACGCCGCGATAGGTGACGCTGGTGCCGGCCGTCACGCCGAGGGCGTCCGCCATCCGGGCGTGCACCCGGATCGGGGTGCCGAATGCCTGCGGACCGAGCACGTAGTTGATGCCGAACGGGATCACGATCGCCGAGGTGATCGCGAACAGGATCAGCTGGACCAGCGTCAGGCGCCTCATCGCGAGCCTCCGGAGAGCAGTGCCTGCAGGGTGCCCGGAGGCTGCGTGGCCGGGCCCGCCGGCAGCGCTCCTCCGGTCAGGAGCGTGTCGATCACGCCGGGGACGTCGAGTGCGCCGTTGAACACCAGGTAGTCGCCCTTCACCGCGCGGCCGAAGTTGCCCAGGAAGGTGTTCATGTTGGTCAGCGTCGAGCCGATCTCGGAGTTGAACGAGGCGAGCGAGCCGAGGACGGTGGACGCGTCCTGCAGGAGCCCGTCCAGGCCCTGCGGCGAGTCCGCCAGGATCGCGTTGGCACTGGCCGCCAGCTGTGCGCTCGAGTCGAGCAGCGCGGCGATCGTGTCCCGCTGCTCGCCGAGCACCCGTACGGCCCCCGGCAGCGCGTCGAGGTAACCGTCGATGACGCCCTGCTGCGCGGCCAGCTGCCCTGACACCCGCGCCGCGAGGTCGAGTGCGTTCTCGAAGTCCTGCTGGTTCGCCGTGGCCGTCCCGAGCAGGGCGCTCATCGTGGCCGTCAGCCCACGCACCTCACCGGAGCGGCCGCCGAACGCCTTGTCGAGTTCGACCACGACGGTCCGCATCTGGCTGATCCCGCTGCCGTTCAGGACGGTGCCCATCGTCGCCAGCGCGCTCTCGATCTGGGGCCCGATCTCGGTGTGGGACACGGAGATCACGTCCCCGTCCCGCAGGGTCCGCGAGGAAGGCCGGTCGGGGACGACGAGCCGGACGAAGGGGCTGCCCAGCGCGGACGGCAGCTCCACCGACGCGTCGACGTTGTCGGGCAGCTCGGCGGCGGCCGCCAGGCTCAGGCGGACGTTCGCGCCGACGGTGTCGGTCGCCAGGTCGGCGACCCGGCCGATCACCTGCTGGCCGTTGCGCACGTCCGCGCCGAGCAGCAGTCCGTCGGCGTTCGCCAGCTGCAGGGTCACCTCGTACGCCGGGCCGTCCGCGGACCGCCCCAGCGGCAGGTCCTGCATGCCGACCCCGCAGCCGGCGAGCAGCAGGCACCCGGCCCCGGTGGCGGCCAGGCGCCGCCTCCGGTGGCCAGGGGCGGGCGTGGGCGATTGCCGACTCATCGGTTCCCCTCAGTCGGGAGGGCGCCGCCGGTCATCGCCGAGACGATGCCGAGCGGGTCGGATGCGCTGACCGGGAACGAGATCGGGTTGGTCAGCCCGGCGCCGGTGCACAACGGCATCGGGTACCGCCTGCACAGCGGCTCGGCGACCGCGAACTGGGTCAGCGCGGTGGAGACGTTGAGCCGGATCCGGCCCCGGTCGTCGTCGCCGACGGACCGGGACAGGTTCTGCATCAGCAGTGGCACGACGTCCATGAACTCCGCGAGGCCCGACTGGTTGGCCGCCAGCACGTCGCCGAGCGCCGCGACGTTGCCTGCGATCGCCCCGACGTCGTCGCCGTGGCCGGCCACGAACGTGTTCATCTGGTCCAGGACGACGCGCAGGTCCCGCAGCGGGGCGCCGATGTCGATCTGCTGGGCCGACCACTCCTCACCGAGCTCGCCGAGGCCCTTGACGAGGCTGTCCAGGCTCACCTGACGGGCGTCGAGCGCGGTCATCAGCGTGTTCAGGTTCTCGACGAGGGCACCGATGTCCTCGGCGCGCGCGCCGACCACACCCGTTGCGGCACTGAGGTTCGTGATCGCCGTGTTGAACTGCTCGCCCCGGCCCCTCCAGCCGTTGGCCGCGTCGGTGACCAGGTCCCCTGTCTGCCCGTCCTTGCCACCGAGCGCGTCGGCGAGGGTGCTGATGCTGCCCATCAGCCCGTCGAAGTCGATCGGTGCGTGGGTCCGCTCGACCGGGATCTGCGCGCCGTCCTCGAGCAGCGGGCCACCCCGGTAGGTGGGGCCGAGTTCGACGTGCCGATCGCTGATGACTGACGGGTTGAGCACGTACGCATTGGCGTCGGCGGGCAGTTGGACGTCGTCGGGCATGGACAGCGTCACGCGCACCGTGGTTCCGCGGGGCGCCACCTCGGTCACCGTCCCGACCGGGACCCCGAGGACGGTGACCGTGCTGCCGGCGAAGATCCCGTTGACGTAACCGAAGTCCGCGGTGACGGTCTTCTCGTTGTCTGTACGGCCGAAGACGAACCAGCCGGCGGCCGCCACGGCCGCGACGAGCAGCAGTGAGGTCGCGACCTTCGGCCACCGCCGGCCGCCGGACCCGGTCTGGGTGGAGTCGGTCTGGGCAGCCGTGTTCATTTGCACCCCTGCATCACTCCGATGGCGCACAGCATGTTGTCCGGGATGACCGCAGACGGCGCGGTGACGTCGGTCCACGGCCCGTTGCCGGTCGCGTCCGTAGCCGAGCGCAACGCCGGCGGCAGCCGCTTCATGATCTGGTCGATGTTGCCGGCGTTGGCCTTCAGCGTGCCGGTGACCTCGGTCAGGTTCACCGCCAGCTGGTCGAACTCGGCGTCGTGCTCGGCGAAGGAGGTCGACGCGGTGGCGAGGATGTAGCTGAGGTTGTCCACCAGCTCCGTCAGGGCCTGCTTGCGCACGGCCAGGATCTCGACCAGAGTCTGCGCGTTCGACAGTGTCGTTGTCAGCGAGTCACCTTGGCGGACAACGAGGTCCGAGATCGACCGCGACACGGTGAGCAGATGGTCCACCTGCTCGCCGTTGCGAGCGAGGGAGGCGGCGGCACCGCCGAGACCCGCCAGCGTCTTGCCGAGTTGCTCCGAGTCGCGAGGGATCACCTGCTGCAGCGACGACAACATCGCCTGCATCGCCTCGGCGTCGACACCCTGGGCGGCCGCGGTCACGTCGCGGCCGACGTCGTCCAGGCTGTAGGGCACGGTGGTCCGGGCGAGCGGGACGAGATTCGCGCCGTCGTCGACGCCGCCGGGGACCACCTCCAGGTAGCGCTTGCCGAGCACCGTCTTCAGTCGGACGGTGGCGGTGGTCTGGTTGCCGAGTGGCTGCCGGTTGTCGAGCCGGAAGTCGACGCGCACGCGATCGTCGGCCAGCACGACGGCTTCGACGCGGCCGGCGGGCACCCCCGCGACGTACACCGGGTCACCGCCGGAAAGGCCACTCGCATTGTCGAGTTCGGCCACGTAGGGGCTGGTTCGCATCTGGTACCAGACCTTCGGGACCCCGATGGCCACCGCGAGGCCGGTGACCAGCAGCACGATGCCCAGCGTGCCCAGTGCCAGCGGCGTACCGCTGTTGGCGCGTCGCTCGCCCCGGAACAGGAACAGGTAGATCCCGACGCCGATGTCGATCAGCTTGACCAGGAACATCTCAGCCCCTCACCCCCGCGACCCGACCCACCCGGCACCTCACGAGCACACCGGAGAATGCGTGGGGCCGAAGATGTTCGCTTCCAGATCGCCCGCCTTCAGGGTGAAGTTGCAGAGGTAGAGATTGACGAATCCGCCGTAGCTGCCGATCCGGTTGATCGAGTTGGCGAACTCCGGCATCTTGGCGACGAAGGCGTTGAACTCGTCGGTGCTGGCGACCCAGCTGTCGGTGACCGACTTCAGGTCACTCACCGACCGGCCGAATGCCCCGTTGGACCGGGCCATCGCCGCCGCCAGCGACGCCAGGGCCTGGTTGCCGTCGCCCAGCAGCGCGACGAACTGGTCGTTGCTCCCGACGATCGAGGTGCTGAGCCCGCTCAGGCCGGCCATCAGCTCCTCGAGCTGAGGCTGCCGGGCGTCGACGGAGCCGAGCAGCGACCCCAGATTGGTGACGAGCTGCGCCATCACGTCCTTCCGGTCGTCCAGGCTCGAACTCACCGCACCGATCTGGGTCAGCAGGGTCGCGACGGCCTCGCCCTGACCGTCGAAGGTCAGGGCAAAAGTCCGGGTGAGTGCGTTGACCTGGTCCGGGTCCAGCGCGTCGAAGAGCGGCCTGAAGCCGTTCATGAGCGCGGTCAGGTCCACCGGGGGCGTGGTCCGGGTGAGCGGGACGACCTCCCCCGGCCGCAGTGTCCGTGCCGGGTCGCCGGCCGCGTTGTCGTTGGYGCCGCCGAGCGGGGGCGTGAGCGCGATGTACCGCGCGCCGAGCATGTCGCCGTACCGGACCGCGGCGGTCACCTCGCGCGAGAGCGCGTAGCCGGACTCGACCTCGATGTCGACCACCGCCTTGCTGGTACCGCCGCCCGCGTCGGCGAACGCGATGGAGTCGACCCGGCCGACACGGACGCCGGCCAGCGTCACCGCGTTGCCGGGGCCCAGACCCTCGACGTCCGTGAACTCCACCGTGTACCTCTCCGTGTCGCCGCGCACCGGGACCGACAGCGTGTTCGCGACGAGCACGGCACACACCCCGCCCACCACGCAGAACCCCACCGCCTTCACGATCGGTACCCACCCGAGCTTCACCGGACCGTCACCTCGTTCCCGCGTACCAGCGGACCGAGCATGACGACGGTGGCCGGGTTCGGGGCCGCGTCCGGCTCCGCCGTCGCACCGAGCACCCGGTCCTGCAGGTACCCGAGCACCGATGCCTCCCGTGCCCCGTCGACCACGTCGCTCGGGCCCGGTGCGGCGGGCGCCGCCGCGCTGCCCACGCACCCCGTGCTGGTCTCGGCGCCGTACCGCGGGCAGTCCGACGCGTCGTACGGCAGCGGGTCGGAGAAGGTCGCGACCGTGGTGATGTCGAACTTCCCCGTGGAGAACACCCGGGCGCCGGCCGCCCCGAACGAGTTCGCCTTGGCCAACGTATCCACCAGCCCCGCGGGGTTGGCCGCGGTTGTCGCCAGGATCGTTCCCGTCGAGTTCAGCACGGTGGTGATCCGCTCACGCTGCTCACCGACGAACGCGGTTGCCACGGAGGCGAACCCGGCGGCGGACCCGAACGTGGCCGCCACGCCGTCGCGGTGGGTGACCAGGTTCTGCGACACCGAGGTCGCCGCGGACAACGTCGCGATCACATCGGGGGTGGCGGCCTCGAGAGCCTGCATCACCGACCTGAACTCCGGTGTGGCGTCGAGAAACCGCTGCGCCGCCGGCGTCAGGGTCCGGGACGCGGAGTCGAGCCGGTCGACGATCCGGCCGATCGTCTCGCCGCGCCCGTCGAGGGCCTTGCCGAGCTCGGTGAGCGCGGTCTGCATCTTCTGTGGCTGCATGTGGCCGAGCACGTCGATGACCTTGGTGTAGACGCCGTAGAGCGCCACCGCCTCGGGGCCGGTGTCCACCCTGATCTCGGCACCGTCCGACAGGCTCGACGAGCCGGTCGCGGTCGGGTCGTCGACGAGCTGGATGTAGATGTCCCCGAAGAACGTTCGCGGAACCACCCGGGCCAGCACCGTGGCGGGGATCAGCGAGATCGAATCCGAGTCGATCTGCAGGCGCACCGTGGACGACGTGGTACCCGAGTCGATTCCGGAGATCCGTCCGACGTTGACGCCGGAGTAGCGCACGGGCGCCTCGCCGCTGATCAGTCCGGCGGTCGCGGGAATCGCCACGAAGACCTCGGGGTCGCGGTGCAGCGAACCCGATCCGCGCATCACCATCGCCGCCGCGATCGCCGTGACGGCGATCGCCGCGAGCACCCCCCGCAGCGCGAGGGCGGCCCGGCTGCGCCCGGTGAACTGGTCCATCAGAATCCCGTTCCCGGGATCTGCGGGACCAGGCCCCACAACGCAAAGGTCATCAGCACGTCCAGCACACCGATCGCCAGGATCGCGGTCCGCAGCGCCCGGCCGGCGGCCTGGCCCACCCCGGCGGGCCCACCGGCGGCGAAGTAGCCGTAGGAGCAGTGCACGAGGGACACCACCGCCGCGAAGACGACGGCCTTGAGCGCGGAGTACAGCAGGTCCTGCGGGGCGAGTGCCAGGTGGAAGAAGTAGTCGTAGGTGCCCGCCGAGGCGCCGCCGAAGAACACGATCACCAGCCGCGTCGACAGGTAGCTGGCAAGCAGACCGATCATGAAGATGGGCAGCACGCACACCATGGCCGCGAGGACGCGGGTGCCGGCCAGGAACGGAATGGACCGGATTGCCATCGCATCGAGCGCGTCGATCTCGTCCGAGATCCGCATGGCGCCGATCTGGGCGGTGAATCCGGTGCCTACCTTGGCGGCCAGCGCGATTGCGACGACGACGGGGGCGAGCTCGCGGGTGTTCGCGATCGCCGACAGCATGCCGGACATGGTGGTCATCCCGACCAGTTCCAGGCCGCGCTGGGTCTCGACGCCGAGCATCATCGCCGCGGCCAGTGACATCGCGAACACGATGCCGATGGTGCCGCCGCCCGAGAGCAGCGAGTTGGTCCCGAAGCTGATCTCGCTGATCTGTGCGAGCACATGCTTGCGGTACCTGAGCAGGGCGAAGGGGACGGACGCCAGCGTCCGGTAGAAGAAGGTGACGTGGCGGCCGACGTCCACCAGGCCGCCGTAGGCCGACCGGACCGGGCGCGCGGCGCGCTGCAGCCGGTGTACGGCGTCGACCACCGCCATCAGTACGACCCCACGGCCGGCACGATGACCGTGTACAGCGCGGAGAGCGCGGCGTTGACGACGAACACCAGCGCGAAGGCGATCACCACCGCCTCGTTGACCGAGTCCGCGACGCCCCGCGGGCCGCCCTTGGTGTGCAGGCCCTTGAAGGTGGCCACCAGCGTGGAGGTGAGACCGAAGACCGCGGCCTTCACGAGGGCCATGACGAAGTCCGACGTCCTGCCGTACTGACTGAACGTGGCCATGAAGGTTCCGGCCGGAAGATGTTGGACGTAGATGTGATAGAGGTAGCAGGCCAGGACGCCGCCGAAGGTCACCATCGAGCACAGCGCCAGCGAGACCACCACGGCGGCGACCAGTCTCGGGGCCACCAGGCGCTCGACGACGTCGATGCCCATCACCTCGAGTGCGTCCACCTCCTCGCGGATCTTCCTCGACCCCAGGTCGGTGCAGATCGCCGAACCGGCCACACCGGCCATCATCAGCGCACAGACCAGCGCGGCGGCCTGCCCGACGACGATGAACGCGACCACCGCCCCCGAATACCCACCGGCCCCGATGCGGCCGGCGAGCTCGCCCACCGAGACCGCGATGAACACCCCGATCGGGATCATCAGCAGCAGGGACGGACCGGTGCTGACCCGGCCGATGAACAGGATCTGGGTCACCGTCTCGCTCAACGAGAGTCGGCGTCGCAGCAGCGCGCGGAGCAGCGCGACCAGGGCCTGGACCGAGAACCCGATCAGGTAGCCCCCCTGGGTCGCGACGTCGCGCGCGGGCCCCTTGGCCGTGGGCAGTTCGTAGGTCATCTCCGCGATCCCCTTCGCATCTCCCACCCCTCCCCTGTCGGTGAAGCGTGTCACAACGGGTGTCACGGATCAACAGTTATGTGAACCGCTATTCTCATCGTGACCCACCGCCGATGCCGCCGGCCGAGCCGCGGGTGCGACCCGGCCGGCATCACGATCGGGCAACCAGGTCGCGTCAGCTCGCGTTGGCCGCGAGTGCACCCTGGTTCTTGCGCAGCTCCCCCTTGACCACCTTGCCGCTGGCATTGCGCGGCAGCGCGTCCACGATCACCAGTTCCTTGGGATGCTTGTACCGGGCGAGCCGGTCCTCCAGGAACGCCACGAGTTCGTCGAGGGTGAGGTCCCCCTCGCGCAGCGCCACGACGGCCACCGGGACCTCACCCCACTTCGGATCCGGCCGTCCGATCACCGCCGCCTCCAACACCTTCGGGTGACCGAAGAGCACGTTCTCCACCTCGGCGCAGTAGATGTTCTCACCGCCCGAGATGATCATGTCCTTCTTCCGGTCGACGACGAAGACGAAACCCTCCTCGTCCTGGCGGACCAGGTCGCCGGAGTGGAACCACCCGCCGGCGAAGGCATCGGCGGTGGCCGCGTCGTTACCCCAGTACCCACGCATCATCGTCGGGCCCCGGTAGACGATCTCACCGACCTGCCCGACCGGGACGTCGTTCATCTCGTCGTCGACGACCCGCGCCTGGATCGTCGGGATCACCTTGCCGACCGAGCCCAGCTTGCGCAGCGCATCCTCGCCGTCGAGCACACAGGTGATCGGCGACATCTCCGTCTGCCCGAACACCGCCACGTTCATCGCGTCGGGAAAGGTCTCCGACATCGCGCGCAGCACCACGTCGGAGGCGGGAGCGGCGCCCCAACTGATCACCCGGAGGGCGAGATCCCGCTGACGCACGGTCGGTTCCGCGCAGACTGCCTGCCACTGGACGGGGACCAGGAACGCGGTGGTGACACGCTCGGCCTCCCACACGTCGAGCAGCTCGACCGGGTTGAACGCGCCGAGCGGGTGGATGACCGTGCGGACACCGAGCACGATCGACGGCGCCATGCTGCCGAGGGCGGCGATGTGGAACATCGGCGACGCACAGAACCCGACGTCGCCGCCGCGATCCATGCGCAGGGCCCGGATGCAGGTCAACGCCTGCGCCTGCAGGTTCGCATGCGAGAGCACCGCCCCCTTGGGCCTGCCGGTGGTACCGGAGGTGTACATGATCAGCGCCGCGAGGTCGTCCGGCAGGTCCACCGGACGGTGCGCCTCGCCCGGTTCGGCGAGCAGGTCCTCGTAGCCGAGCGTGCCGCCGTCCCCCGGTTGCCCGACCACCACGCAGGTGGCCAGCTCCGGCACCTGCTGACGGACCGCGGAAACCAGCGGGGCGAGCGGGACGTCGGTGACCACCGCGGTGGCGCCGCTGTCACCGACGATGAAGGCCATCTCCGGCGGCGTCAGACGGAAGTTCACGGGCACCGCGATCGCACCGAGCGCGTTGACCGCGAGCACCGCCTCCAGGAACTCCGGGCGGTTGAGCATGACCAGCAGCACCCGGTCCCCGAATCCGACACCCCGCCGGGCCAGCGCGTCGGCGAAGGCCTCCGACCTCGCGTGCAGCCCGGACCAGGTGGTACTCGCCCCCTGGAAGCGGAGTGCGACCTCCTCCGGTCGCATGAGGGCATGGGTCGCGACCTGGTTGTTCCAATTGTTCCGACGGGCCCGGAGCGGTTGCGCCAGAAGATTGTCGCTAGATGACATCCTGTAGGTCCTTCCCTGTCACGATGATGTGGTCGGCACGGCGGGCGCACCTCGTGGGGCGCGCCCAGTATGGCAATTCCGAAGGCCACGCGGGGCCGATTTTGTTAACAGTTATTCGCATCTGATCCCGTCCGGCACCTGGCACATCGGCGAGCCCCCGAACAGCCCGGCGACGCCGCCGGATTCCGGCCTCGCGACCGAGCGGGCGGCGGCGAGTTCCGTTGCACCGCTGACCGAATTGATGCCGCCCGGCCCGCCCGGCAATACTGGACGCACACGGGCGCCCGGGCAGCGCGCGCCGGATCCACCCAGGAAACCGACCGCACGGCCCGGCAGCGAGCCGCCCACACCGCCGGGACCGCGCTCGGCGCGGGTGAATTACTGTTAACTTGCAGACCGGATCCGCCGGGCGACCAAGAGCGAACACTGTTGCAGATCAACAGCTTGCGTGTACTCGCCGACACAGACAAATGGCCGCACCTGCCGACGGCCCGATTCGCATTCGTCCGGAGCGCCGCGGACACTCGGATATGGTTTGCGGCATCGAAGTCAGGAGACGGCCATGGCCCAGACAACCCGGAGCCGGCCGGTTCCGACCGACGCACCGGTGCGGCGGCGACCGAAGGACCGCAAGGCGCAGATCGCCCTGACGGCCGCCCAGGCCTTCAGCGAACGCGGTTACCACGCGGTCGGCGTCGACGAGATTGCCGCGGCCCTGGGTATTTCCGGACCCGCGCTCTATCGCCACTTTCCCAACAAGTACGCACTGCTGCTGCAGGCGGCACTGAGCACGGTGGGCTCGCTGCGGGCGGCCGCGGATGCCGCGGCCGCCCCGGATGCAAGTCCCGAGGACCAGCTGGACCGGGTCCTTCGCGCCCTGATCGCGACCACCGTCGAGCACCGCCGGACCGGCGGCCTCTACCGCTGGGAGGGCCGGTACCTGCAGCCGGCCGACCGGGAGCTGATGCGCGCGGACTTCCGCGCGCTGAACGAGCGTCTCGCGAAGCCGCTCGGCAGACTCCGCCCGGACCTGGGCCGACGCGACGCCACGATCCTGGCCGCCGCCGCCCTGAGCGTCGTCGGCAGCATCACCGCCCACCGCAGCGCGCTGGCGAACCGTCGGATCGAGAAGCTGCTGCTCGCGACGGCGTGGGGCGTGCTGCGCTGCGACCTCGCGGCGGCCCCGCCTGCCGAATCCACCATCGAGGACCCGGCCGCCCGGGGGCTCGCGGTGACCTCCAAGYGCGAACTCCTGCTCGGCGAGGCGATGAAGATCTTCCACGCGCAGGGTTACCACGAGTCGAGCATCGAGGAGATCGGCGCCGCCGCCGGGATCAACGCGTCGAGCGTCTACCGGCACTTCCCGAGCAAGGCAGACCTGCTCGCGGCCGGTTTCCACCGTGCGGCCGACCGGCTGGCCGTGGCGACGGACGATGCTCTCGGCGCCTCCGCCGATCCGGCGGAGGCCCTGCGCCGACTCTCCGCCGCCTACATCGACCTGGCGTTCGCCCGCCCGGAGGTGCTCTCGGTGTACTTCGCCGAGATCGGCAACCTGCCCAGTGGCGAGCGGACGAATCTGCGCAACGTGCAGCGACTGCACGTCGAGGAATGGGTCCACCTGCTCGGCGCGGTCCGCCCCGAACTGTCCCCTGTCGAGGCCCGGTTCGTGGTGCATGCGGCACTCGGCCAGGCACTCGACGTCGGCCGGCTGATGCGTTTCGACGTCGACGCACGGACCCGCGGGCAGATGCAGGCCGTGATGCTCGCGGTGCTGCTCGGCTGACGATCGACGCGAAGCCAACCGAGGACATGCAGGAACTGTGCGTCGTGCTGGGTCAACTGAATCATGCTTGCACTCCCAGATATCGGGCCGAGTGCCACACCTGCTGCCTGACTGGCGAGACTGGGACTCAGTAGTAGAAGTCGCGGCGAACAACCAGTGACAAGCGGTTCATCTCCCGCTCGAGCCATGACCGCCAGACGTCGTGCTTCCAGCCGACAAGCGGAAGGTCGTAAGCACCGATGTGGTCGGTGATCTCCTTGTTGAAACTCTGCTTGAACTCGGTGATGCCCCGGTACTCGTGGGTGGGATCGTCGRCCGACGCGGCGGGCGTGGTGCCGCACATGTCGTAACGCACGCAGCCGTGCTCCTTGGCCCAACGGATGATCTCCCACTGCACGGCGTGGCCCACACCGTGAGCGCCGAGACCGTTCTCCTTCGACGACTCGGCGCTCTTGCGCACGGACGCACCGTCCTTGTACAGGCTGTGGGTCCCGAGCTTCATCGCGAATGCGCCGGCGACCACCTCGCCCTCGAACCGAGCGAAGAAGAGCTGGCCGCTGCCGGAGGCGTCGTAGCGTTTCCAGATCGCGGACATGTACCGAAAGCTCCGGACCCCGAAGCGGCCGTCCGCAGTCTTGGAGAGCAGGTCGTACATGAGGGTGCAGTTCTCGTCCGTTGCCGGGACCCGCTCGACCGTGACCCCGTCGCGGGCGGCGCGCTTGATCCAGCGGCGGGCACGGGTGCTGAAGCGCGCCATCACCTGCTCCGGTTCACCCTCGATGTCGACTACGACGGTGTAGTTGTTGGGGAGCATCTCGTGGGGTACCCGTCGCAGCCCCGCCTCGGTCAGCGTCCGCATGGTCGCCTCGCCGGCCACCAGCGTGGGCTCGATTCTGATCATGAACACGCCCTGCCCGCGTGCGAAGTCCGCGATCGCCCGTAGCGTTCGGAGCAGCTCCTCCGCATCGGCGGCCGGCGGACCCGCCGGTAGATACCAGAGCTTGCCGAGCAACGGAACCCGCTTCTCGTGGACGGTGACGGCGATGCCGTCGACCATGAGGTACACGCTGTGGTAGCGCACATGCTCCCGCTTGTGCTCCGCGAAATCGTAACTGCGCCACACGTCGCCGCCGTCGGGGTTCGCCCCGATCAGATCGTTCCAGCCCTCGACCTCGAGCGGTGTCGCGCGGCGGACCCGCTCCGACATCCTGAGATCGCCACCCCACTGCCCCTGCCCTGATTCGGCCATCGGATCCCCCATCCAGTTCAGGCGTTTCGGGAAAGAGAATAACCGGCGGGATGCCGCGCCGGTCACAGCTGGCCAATTACGTGACGACGGGCATATCAGTTCAGCGCCGGGGGCATCCACCGTCCTGATCCGCGCCCAGGTCACTGGGCCGGTAGCCGGCCGGGTAGCCCGGGTAGGTGCGGTTACGGGGATCGCGGGCGGCTTTCGACCTACGGCGCGGCGGCAGCCGTCGCACCAGCCGGGCCCGCCCGCGCAGCGCGCCCTGCCCCACCGACGTCATCCAGGCAGGTGCGGCCCGGAAACCGAAGGCGGACAGCATAATCGGGTCGAGCATTGCATTGACGCCCACCTTCACCGCGGGCCGCAGCGGGCGGGGGAACCACGCACAGAACAGGTCTCGGGTGTACACGCCGATCGCGTGATTGTCGTCGGTGTAGTGGAAGTGCTCGCGCTCGAAGTCCATCTTGAACCGGTGCAGAACCTGGAAGTCCTCCGGGATGTCCCGGATCCCCATCCGGATGCCCACCTGCCGGTAGAAGTGGAAGCAGGCGAGCCGTTCGTGCGGGTGCAACGGCCGCCAGCCGTACCGGTCGATCCAGTCCAGCGGGTCGTAGATGAACGTGCACAGCACGTACAGCATGTCCACGTTGTCGATGTCGTACTTGCCGTGCATGCGGTTGACGGTGCGCAGCGACTCGCGACCGCGGGGCGAGTCGTAGCCGTGCTCGAGCAGCTCCGCCATCAACAGTGCGGTGTCGTCGTAGCGCTTCTGCGGCCGCTTCTCGAACTCGCCGGTCTTGCGGAGCAGCCCCGAGATGGTCGGGACACAGTAGGTACGGAAGAGCGCAAGCTCGAGCGAACGCTGGTAGTCCCAAGGGAATTCGTAGCCGGCGGTGATCCGGTGGATCTCCTGGCAGTCCGCCTCCGGATCCAGTTGCTCGATCCGGCGGAGCCAGCCGCGGCGGCCGCGGGGCGCCGAGTCGGTGTCCTTCACAAGTAACATGGTGCGCTCCTCAGCCTCGTCCATGCCGGGTCTTGAGCAACCAGGCCGCGATCTTCATGTCACGGGCCTTGCGTTCCATGGTCAGCAGGTTCATCGGCGCCCGGTACTTCTGCCGGGTCACCGACTTCGCACGGCTGAACTCGCGCAGTCCGTCGGCACCGTGGATCCGCCCGAAGCCGGACTCCCCCACCCCACCGAAGGGCAGAGAGGGCACGGCCGCGAAGCCGAGCACGGAGTTGACGGTCACCACGCCGGAGCGCAGGCGCTCCGCGGCGTCGAGCGCCCGACGCTGGTCGCGGGTGAAGATCGAGGCGCCCAACCCGTAGCCGATGGCATTGGCCTTGGCGACCCCGTCGTCGAGGTCGGCCATCCGGTTGATCACCACGGTGGGGCCGAAGGTCTCCTCGCACGTCGCGCTGCTGTCCTCGGGCACGTCGGTGAGGACGACCGGCTCGATGTACGGCTCTCGGATCGAGTCCGGGCCGCCGAGCGCCGCGGTGGCGCCGTGGCCGAGCGCGTCGGCGATCTGCCCGCGTACCACCTCGGTCTGCCGCTCCATGGTCATCGGGCCGTACGACGCGTCTGCCCCGCCGCCCGGACGCAGCCGTCGGGTCTTGGCCACGACCTTCTGCACGAAGTTGTCGAACACCTTGTCTGCCACGTAGATTCGCTCGACACCGACGCAGGTCTGGCCGGCGTTGCCGAACGCCCCGAAGACCGCGAAGTCGGCCGCCTGGTCGAGGTCGGCGTCGGCGCACACCAGCATCGCATCCTTGCCGCCGCACTCCGCGACCAGCGGGGTCAGCGTCTCGGCGCAGGTGGCCATCACCTTCTTCGCCGTCGGGGTGGAACCGGTGAACGCGATCTTGTCGACGCCGGAACGGACCAGGGCGGTGCCGGTGTCGCCGAAGCCGGTGACCACCTGCAGCACCGGCAGGTTCGGCACCAGCGAGTTCCACTTCTCGGCGATCCACACCGCCACCCCCGGCGTCAGCTCGCTCGGCTTGAACACCACCGCGTTGCCGGCCGCGAGCGCGTAGGAGATCGAACCCATCGGCGTGTACAGCGGATAGTTCCACGGACCGATCACCCCGACCACGCCGAGCGGCTGGTACCGGACGGTGGCCTCCTGGTTCGCACTCACCAGGCCGGACGGCACCTTCCTCCGGCCCAGCACCTTGCCTGCGTTGCGGGCCGCCCAGTCCAGGTGTTCGACGGCGAGCATCACCTCGAGCAGCGCGTCGCCGGCGGGCTTTCCGGTCTCGGCGGCGATCACCTCGGCCAGCGACTGGGCGTCGGCGGCGATGGCACTCTTCCAGCTCAGCAGCCAGCGCTTGCGGCCGTCGAAGCCGAGCCCCTCCCACCACTGCGCGGCGCCCCGCGCCCGCTCGACCGCCCGGTTCACCTCGGCGACGCCGTCGACCCGGTACTCGGCGAGCACGGCCGCGTTCCGCGGATCTCGGGACGCGAACACCGCGGTCGCGCCAACCTCGTCGCCCGTGACGCCGCTCGGTTCCTGGTCGACCTGCTGGGGCATGGTTGCTTCCCTCCGTTGGCGTGGCAGATCCGTCGCATGAACCTTGGCGCAGTCGCCACGATTCCGACGCAGATCACATCAAATATATTTGATGTGAAGTACTGTCGTGTGCATCACATTAGGCGGACCCGTCCGGTCGGACAAGGACCCGGCAACGCGTGTGAGCAGTCCCCACCACGATGAGGGAGATTCGAAGATGAGCGTCGAGTTCAGCACCGAGCAGAAGGCATTCGCCCAGGCAGTGGCCGATTTCTGCAAGCGGGAGGCCGGCACCCGCGAGAAGCGCGACCAGCTGACCGGGCATGGCCGGCACAACCACAACCAGGCGCTCTACGAGAAGATGGCCGACCTGGGCTGGCTCGGCCTGACCGTTCCCGAGGAGTACGGCGGTTCCGACGCCACGATGGTCGACATGTGCATCCTGCTCGAGCAGTCGCATCTCGGGATGGCGCCGATCGGTGCGATCGGACCGACCCTGATCACCGGCGGTGCCTACGCCAGGTTCGGCACCGAGGCACAGAAGGAGAACGTGCTGCGCGGCATCGTCCGCGGTGTGTCGCAGTCGATCTCGATGTCCGAGCCGGAGGCCGGCTCCGACGTCGCCAACCTCAGCACCAAGGCCGAGCGGGTCGACGACGGCTGGCTGGTCAACGGCCAGAAGACGTGGTGCTCGAACGCGCACATCTCCGAGAACATCCTGCTCGTCGCCCGCACCGGACGCGGCGAGAGCAAGCACGAGGGCCTGACCATGTTCCACGTGCCTGCCGACACCCCCGGACTGAAGATCAACCCGATCGAGCTGATGGGCGGGCAGAAGGAGACCAACGACCTCTACTTCACGGACTGCCTGCTGCCGGCGGACGCGGTGGTCGGCGAGGTCGGCAACGGCTGGCGTCAGCTGATGACCGGGCTGAACTTCGAGCGGCTGATCCTCGCGGCGATGATCCTCGGCACGGCCGAGCGCGCGTTCGCCGACACCCTCGAGTTCATCACCACGCGCAAGCAGTTCGGCCGGCCGATCGGCAGCTTCCAGTCCCTGCGGCACCGGATGGCCGACCTGGCCACCGAGATCGAATGCACCCGACTGCTGGTCTACTCGGTGGCGCGGGAGGCCGACGCCAACCCGGACAAGATGCTGGCCCGTGAGGCCTCGATGGCCAAGCTGAAGGCCACCGAGACCGCCAAGCGGGTGGCGCTCGAGGGCATGCAGATGATGGGCGGGTACGGATACGCGACCGAGTTCGACATGGAACGCCATGTGCGGGCGACGCTGGTGTCGACCATTTTCGGCGGGACCAGCGAGATCCAGCGCGACATCATCGGCAAGACGTACGGGCTGTGACCGCGCGCTGAGTGTCTATGCTGACGTTCTGCCCGAAGGAGCCTCGATGACCTCGTCCGCCACGTCTCGTAACACCGCCGGTCCCGCGCTTCGCCGCAGGCCGCAGCTGTCCGACGACGTCGCGGCGCACGTGCGTGGACTGATCATGTCCGGGGGTGTGCGGCCGGGAGAGTTCATCCGGCTCGACGAGACCGCCGCCGAGCTCGGGGTCAGCGTGACCCCGGTGCGGGAGGCCCTGCTGACCCTGCGCGGCGAGGGTCTCGTCGAGCTGGTTCCGCATCGCGGGTACGTGGTGGCGCCGTTGACCCGCGGCGACATCAACGACGTGTTCTGGCTGCAGGGTCAGATCGCCGAGCAGCTCGCGGTCCGTGCCACCGCCGCGGTGACCCCGGATACGCTCGACGAACTGCGCGCGATCAACACCGACCTCGCCGCGGCCGTCGTGGCGGGCGACGCCACCCGGATCGAGGACCTCGAGTTCGGCTTCCACCGGGAGGTCAACCGCCTCGCCGGCGCCACCAAGCTGTCATGGTTCCTGTTCAACGCCATCCGCTACACGCCCGTGCATTTCTACTCCGGCGACAGGGAGTGGGGCGAGTCCGCGACCGCCAGCCACGACCGGCTGATCGCGGCGATGGCGTCCGGTGACGCCGACGAGGCGGGACGCGAGACCCGTCGGCACTTCACCGACGGCGCCAAGCGGCTGCTCGCACACCTCGAGCAGACCGGAATCTGGGACTGAGAGTAAGGCGTGCTGTCAGGGACGCCGGTTGCGTTACATCTCCTCGACTCGGCCCCGGAACAGCGACTCCGGGGCCGAGCGGGTGCGTCCAGGACTATTCCGTGACGTCTGCGGCCATCGCCTCGATCAGGCTCTTGGGCCGCATGTCGGTCCAGTTGGCCTCGACGTAGGCGACGCAGTCCGGGCGTGAGGTAGGTCCGTGCACCTCGGCCCAGCCCGCCGGGACCTGCGCAAACATGGGCCACAGCGAATGCTGCCCCTCGCTGTTCACCAGAACCAGGAACTGGCCGTCCTCGTCATCGAATGGATTGCTCATTGATCTACCTTTCTCGACATTTGTCTTGTCCCACAATTATTTTCACGTTTCGAACAGGGAACCTACTTGTCAACCCCGGCTTCTTCGACGGTCCACGCCTCGTTCAGCACCTCCCCGATCCGGGCGAGAGCGGCCGACGAGGCCATCCCCCAGTGGGTTTCCTCGATGCCGTGGGTGATGACCCGGCCGTCCACGAAGTCCTGCCAGGTGTCGGCACCGGCGTTGCCACTGGGGTCGTCCGCGAGGGCGGCGAAGTAGAAGACGTCACCCTTGAACTTGGACGGCACGTGACCATCGGTCATCGCGCCGGCCTCACCCACTGCCGCAATGGCCGCCGCGATCCGATCAGCGCCCATCGCATTGAACGGAGCGGGCAGGTGCGCCATGATGCCTTCCAACAGGTCGTCGGACAGCTCCTCCGCGGCAAGCGAATCCAGCGACAGTCCGGCCGCAGCGCCGTTGTCGGAAACCAGCGCCGGCAAGAGTCCGCCGAGCAGGTCGCCGGCGGTCATCGCACGCTCCGGGAGCGAACCGTCGGTCACCTGGTACGCGTAGCTGTCCATCAGCCCAACCAGTGCGACCTCTTGGCCCATCGCCTGCAACTGCGCCGCCATCGCGTGCGCAATCACGCCGCCGAGCGACCAGCCGATCAGGTGGTACGGGCCTTCCGGCTGCACGGCCCGAATCTTCTCGACGTACAGCCGGGCCCACGCCTCGATCGTCGACGGCACCTCGGCGCCCGACAACGCAGGCGACTGAAGTCCGTAGATCCCCCGCTCTCGGTTGACGAACTGCCCCAGCCCCGCGAAGGCCCACGACACTCCGAGCACCGGATGGACGCAGAACACCGGGGGCTTCGTCCCACCCTCCCGCAACGGGATCAGGACATCGAAGACGGCGTCTTCGCTGAGGTTCTCCAGCCCAGAACGAGCCGAGTCGATCCGACCGGCCAATGAGTCGACCGACGAGTTGGTGAACAGCCACAACACCGGAATCGCCAGGCCGAGTTCGACGCCCAGACGGACGGCGACCCGGGTGGCCATCAGCGAGTTGCCGCCCAGAGCGAAGAAATCATCGTCCAGACCCACCCGCTCGAGCCCGAGCAACTCCTCGAACACCGACGCCACCGCCCGCTCGACCCCGGTCACCGGAGCACGGAACTCCGCCACCTCGAACACCGGAGCCGGCAACGCCCTCCGATCC
>NZ_JBFUJP010000011.1:0-100063 GCF_056401315.1 Rhodococcus sp. P4_F5
GAGTTCAAGACCGGCCGTGCGCCGGTGTTCCTGATCAGCCTCAAGGCCGGCGGCTTCGGGCTGAACCTGACGGAGGCCGACTACTGCTTCCTGCTCGACCCGTGGTGGAACCCGGCGTCCGAGGCGCAGGCCGTGGACCGCACGCACCGGATCGGGCAGACCCGGCACGTGATGGTCTACCGGCTGATCGCGAAGGACACCATCGAGGACAAGGTGCTGGCGCTGCAGGCACGCAAGTCCGCGCTGTTCGCGTCCGTGGTGGACGAGGGTGGGGCATTCAACGCGACGCTGTCGGCCGAGGACATCCGGGCGCTGTTCGGGTAACGCTCAGTTCGCGATGCCCGCGGCGGACGCCAACGCCTCGACCACCCAGTCGTCGTAGTCCGTTGCACTCCAGCCCCGTTCGTCGATGAGCAGGGCATGCGTCTCGGGGCTCTGTAGCGCCAATCCGACGTCGACGCAGCGGTCGACGTCGAGTCCGTCGACCTTGCCGGCGAGCGCGGTCGCCAGATGCCGCAGCACCGTTTCGTGGTGCTCGCAGGTGGTCGCCCACAGCTGCGCGACCTCCGCATCCGCGCCCGCCGCCGCGCGGACCGCCAGCAGCACCGGGCCCACCCGGTCCAGGATCAGCCGCGCGCCGTGGACCTGGATCCGCAACTGCCCCATCGGGTCCGGCTCGGCGACGGCCTCGGCGACCCACGGACGGTCCAGCGTCGCGATCGGCTCGTCGTCGCCCGCGATCGAGACGTCGAGCAGCGCGGCGAGCACGCTGCGCTTGTTGCCGAACACAAAGTAGACCGTCTGCACCGCGACGCCCGCCTCCGCGGCGATCGTCTTGATGGTGGTCGACGCGTAGCCGGTAGTCGTGAACAGGGTGCGCGCCGCGGTGAGGATCTTCCGCCGCGCCGGTGTCTTGTCGTCCTCGTTCGGTGTTGCCACGAACTGAAGTGTAGATCTAGAGTGACGCACTAGAGCACTACTCTAGTGAAGCGAATGGAGATCGACATGACCTCGGTACTGGTTCTGGGCGGATACGGCGCGGTCGGCGGCCACGTGGTCGAGCGGCTGCGCGCGGCGGGCATCGACGCGCTGGCCGCGGGCCGGGACCCGGCGCGGGCGGACCGGGTGGTCGACCTGGCGGACCCCCGCTCCCTGGAGACGGGGCTGGACGGGGTGGCGGCGGTGGTGAACTGCTCCGGGGCCGAGGAGCCCGCGGTCGCGGCGGCGGTCGCCGGGCGCGGAATCCCGTTCGTCGACATCACCGCGACCTCCGAGTACGCGCGGGCGCTGGAGCAGGTGGACGGGCCGGTGCTGCTGGGCGTCGGGATCGCGCCGGGACTGAGCGGCCTGCTCGCGACCGAGGCGGCGCGCGCGGGCGGCCCGGTGGAGGTGCTGATCGGTCTCGGGGCCGGCGAGGCGCACGGGCCCGCGGCGACGGCCTGGACGTACGGGCTGCTGGGCAAGCGGTTCGACGATCCGGACGGCTCGCGGGTGCGCAACTACACCCGGCCGACGCGGTTCGACCTCCCCGCCGAGGCCGGCTACCCGCGGTTCCCGGCGCTGCGCACGGACTTCGCCGACCAGCACCGGCTGACCACGCAGCTCGGCGTGGCGGTCCGCAGCTACCTGCGGCTGGACTCCCGGCTCGCGACGCTCGGCCTGGCCGCGCTGACCTGGGCGCCGAGGGTGGCGCCGCTGGTGCCTGCCGGCGGCATGCCCGGCGGCGACGGCTGGGTGATCGCCGCGCGCGGCGGCGACGGCCGGTCGTGGTGGGCGACCGGCCGCGGGCAGTCGGGAGCGACGGCGGCGGTCGCGGCGCTGGCGGTTCAGCGGGCGCTGCGAAACCCGATCGCGGCGCCGACGTGGCTGCACGAGACGGTCAGTCTGGACGAGCTTCGCCCCGCGTTGTCGGAGGCCGGCATAGCGCTCGGCGGCGCGTAGGCGACCCTGCTGGTACCCCGCATGGGTACCGTGCGAGGCATCCGTACGGGACGGTCGCAGCCGACGGGCCGCAGCCGCGCGTGCGGTCGCGGATCGTCACCGGCATCGCCGACCGCGCGCAGGCCGCATCCGCAAACTGGTGGCCCGACCTCACAGCGGGTCGCCGAACCGCGCACCCCGCGCCAGCGCCTGGTCGGTCACCCGCACCGCCAGCGCCACCCGCTCCTCGACGGATCCGGTGAGCAGCACCCACGAGCGGCCCGATGCGGTGAGCGCGTCCTCGAACCAGCCGGTCATGTCGGCGCGCAGGTGTTCCCCGTCGCGAATCCCGTCCTGCACGAACGGGACTCCCTCGTGGTCGGTCAGCAGGTACAGCGTGGGCCGGTCCGGCGCGACCGCGTGCCCGGCGAACGCGCCGAGGTAGCGACGCTCCCACACGGTCGTCGCGAACGCGTCGGTGTCGCAGATCAGGACCGGGGAGCCGACGCGGGCGGCGTCGTCCTCGAGCCGGGTCTGCTCCGCGGCGATGCGTGCGAAGTCTTCTCCGGTCCAGACGATCTGGTCCATCGACGCGCCGGGGTCACGGGCACGGAGCCGGGCGAGCTTGTCGACGGTGGCCGCCCGCCCGTACTCCGGCACCCACCGCGTCCTCGCCCACACCCCGCCGCGGCCGCGGTAGTGGTCGGCGACGGCGCGGCTGACGGTTGTGGTGCCGGTCGACTCGGCGCCGACCACCACGATCCTCGTCGTCAGCCCGGCGCGGGCGGGTGCGTCGAGGTCGTCCCAGCGGCCGGCGAGGTCGGCGCGGCACGCGGTACCCGAGACGGGGTGCGCGACGCGTCCGGGGTCGAGGCAGACGTGCGTGGCCCGCAGCCGGTGCGCGAGTTCGTCGCCGTACTTCTCGCTGGAGACCACCGCGTCGACGGGGTCGGCGGTGACGGCGCGGACCGCGGCCCGCATGCAGGCCACCTGCGCCGCCCACACCGACTCCGAGCCGAGGTCCATCGGCGCGTCGCACCCGATCCCGGTCACCGTCACCGCGGTGTCCGCGGCGTGCGACGCGCTCATCCAGGACACCCGCTCCCGCAACGGGATCGACTCCGCGGCCGAGGCCATCACGACGACGGTGACGCGGTCGGCGACGGCGGCCGCCGACCGGACGAGGTGGTGATGCCCGGCGTGCGGCGGGTAGAACTTGCCGATGACGAGGGCGTGCCGATACCTCACGCCGCCACCACGAGTCCGGGTGCGGCGGTGACCCGCGAGCGCCGCCAGGCGAGCAGGCCGCGGACGCACAGCAGCAGGAACCCGGTGTAGAGCAGCGCGGTCAGGGTCAGCCCCTTGTGCGCGTAGAGCGGAATGTAGATCAGGTCGGCGGCAATCCACAGCAGCCACGACTCCCACCGTTTCGTCGCCTGCCCCCACGTGGCGAGCAGCGACAGGACGGTGGTGACGGCATCCCAGAAGGGCACGGTCGAGGACGTCGCGGTCTCGAGCAGGACGGTCAGCGCAGCGGTGCCGACGACGCCGGCGGCGGCGAGCCGCGTCCACTCGGCGACGCTCGTTCCGGTGACCGGCAGCACCTCGCCCACGGTGCCGCGGACCCAGTTCGACCAGCCCCACACGGCGAGGGCGATGTAGACGACCTGCAGCCCGGAGTCGGCGTACAGCCCGGCCGCGGCGAACAGCAGGATCCAGACCAGGTTGTTGGCGATGCCGATCGGCCAGTTCCACGTAGACTGCCGGCCCACCAGCCACACGCACACGGCGCCGGTGACGAAGCCGATCGCCTCCGCCCAACTGGTCGGCGCGCCGAACGCGGTGAACGCCGTCGAATTCAGAAACGCAAGCATCATGACCCCTTTCGATTGCGGGACTTATTAGATCATTCTTGCGCTAACTGGCGACAATCGGGGCTCCCCCACACCGCCTGCAGCTGGTCGAGCGCCGGCTAGTCGAGCGGCGACGGGATCTTGGTCGCCCGGTACGCCTTTCCGTCTCGCGTGGGCCGCCACCGGCGCCAGTGCTTCGCGGAGAGACGGAAGGGAAGGTGCTCCTGGACGTGCGCCGCGGCGGCGGCGAGTCGATCGTCACCGGGGAGGCTGAGCCAGAGCGAGAGCGACGACGCGGTCGTGCCGATGCTCGCGCGCACACCCGACACACCGAGCAGGCGGCCGTAGCCGTCGACCGCGAACCGCCCGAAGGCGTCGGCGCCGACTCCGCTGTACGTAGCCCGGGTGCCGGGGTCGATCAGCAACGCCTCCGCGTTCCACACCAGTGCGGCGAGCGGGTGACCGTGACGAGTCACGGCCCGCGCCCCGGCCTTACCGAGCGTGTCGAGCACGTCGTCCACGGCGTCCGCCCTGACCCGCCATTCCGTGTGGGTCTGCTCCCTGCGCCGAGGGCCTCCCAGCCGCTTCATTGCGAACGCCGCGAGGGGCTCGGCGTGGTCCGCCGGGCCGCCGGACCACAGTTGGAGAGTCACTTCGGGTGTCGAAATCGTGCGCGCGCACGCGTCGACGAAGTGCTGTGCCTGCCCGAAGGCCGCCTCGGGACTCCTGGTGCGCAGGCGGTGCGCACCTCCCGCCGATGCGGGGAGACCGTCGTAGGTCACGAGCCCGGTACTCGACATCACCCTCCAACTGTCGCACCGGTACCCCACCGTCGACGAAACCGACTCCGGCGCCGGGCCTTCCACGAGAAGGCCCGGGCCCCCACGGGAGTGGGGGGCCCGGGCGCGATTCCGAGCGGTCAGGCGTTCTGGTCGGCCTGCTCGAGGATCAGGTACTGCGCGGAGATCTGCTGGTCGACGTCCTTCTTGTCGTCGAGGCCGGCGGCCTCCCCGACGTAGCGGCCGTTGACCACCATGCAGTAGATCTCGGTGCCGCGGACGGTGTCCTTGGTGACGCACTTCGCGTCGGGCAGGCCCTGCGGGGACGGCGCGTCCGTGAAGCCCTGGGCGGCAAGGTCGCCCGCGAACTCGTCGGCGATGGTGCGGGCGCCGGCGTCGTCGGTTGCCCGGTAGACGGTGGTCTTGGCCACCGCGTTGTGCTCGGACCCCGTCTCGGTGAGGACGCGATGGGTCAGCGGCGGGTTGGTCGACCGGTGCGCCATGCCGCGCGGGCCGTAGGCGGCCATGTCGTCGCCGAGCTTCGCCTGGGCGTCGGCCTCGGGGATCGCGTAGATGAGGATCTTGTCCTGGTCGACCATCGGGAACTCGGCGGAGACGCCGCCGTTCTGCGCCTTGGTCGGCTGGGCCGGGAACTTGTCGATCAGCGGGCCCTGCAGGCTCACCGCCTTCGCGACCGCCTTTGCGGTCCAGTCCTTCTGGCCGGCGGGCGCCTGCGCCCAGGAGTAGAGCAGGTAGTCGCCGTGCGGGGTGAGCGCGTTGACGGAGGTGGTCGCGCCCGCGCTGGAGGTGCCCTCCCGGGTGGAGACCAGCGTGTTGGGCAGCACGTCGACCGACTCGGCGATCTCGGTGCCGGTGCCGTCGTCGACGGTGGTGAGCTGCGTGTGGATCTCGCGGGCGGCGGCGGCCGCGTCGTCCGGGCTGCCGAACCGCAGCACCGCGTTGACCACCGACCGGGACGGGTCGGTGACGTTCGGGGTGTTGGTGGCCGCGGTGGAGACGTATCCGTAGAGCATGTTGCGGTTGGCGGCGATGTCGCCGGCGGCGCTGCCGACGACGACGCCGAGGTTCTTGCCGCTGCGCATCACCATCGTCGGCATCTTCCCGGCGATCAGTTCGGGGTCGATCTCGAAGGGGGCGACGGTGAACTCGGCCAGCCGCTGACCCTCCACCTCGACGATGTTCTCGGGGGTGGCCTTGCCGAACTCGGCGGCGGGGCTGGTCGGGTAGCTGCCGGTGTCCAGGGCCGCGGCGTCGACCGCGGGGGCGGCGTCACCCCCGGATCCGGCCTTCGGCTCGCTGCTGGCGCTGCCGCATCCGGCGAGCAGCAGACCCGCGCACAGCACAGCCGCGGCCTGTGGCATCCAATTCGTCCTGGGCACGTCGGTGGTCCTTTCGTCGGTCCCGCACCGCGTTCGGGCTCGCGGGACTGTGTCGGGAGTTGGATGCCCCGCACCGCGGGCAAGGTTCCCGGCCGCGCCGATCGTGGCGCGGCTCACACGCTCAGCGGGCGAGCAGGCCGTAGGTGTGGATCAGCACCACCAGCGCCGCGTCCTCCGCGGCGGTCGCCGTCGACAACTTCTGCCCGTGCGCCCAGGAGAGCTTGCGCTGCGCCTCGGAACGGACCTGGTCGGCGGCGGAGCCCTCGGGCAGCCCGAGTCCGCCTGCCGCGGCCGGGTTCTCGATCAGCCGCCGCAACTCGTCCGTCACCGGCGACATGGGGTCGGCCTCGAGCATCGCCTCGAGATGCCCGAAGAGCACCACCTGGTGCAGCGCGGGGTCCGACCGCAGGCCGTCGACGATGCCGCGGATCTGGTCGCGGGCGGGGTGGGTGTAGGCGAGCTGGTCCAGTTCGCGCACGATCCGGCCGGCCCGGCGAACGGCGGCGAACGCGCCCAGGTGGTGCGCGAGGACCCGGCGCAGCTGCGGCACACCGGATCTCTCCACGAGCCAGTCGTTGAGCGCGGCCGCCCCGCCCGCGGCGACCAAGCGTCCGTGGATCATGCCGTACTCGCCGAGCAGGTCGAGCAGCCGGCCACGGGCCTGCGACTCGGCGCCGGCCGGGTCGTCGGAGTCGAGCAGGTCGATCAGGTCCAGCGGCGCGATCGAGCCGAGCGCGGCGAGGGCGCGGGCGTCGGTCTCGGTGAGCGCGCCGGTGTGCGAGGTCTCGGCGAGCAGCCCGGCGATCGGCAGCACCGTCATCACGGTGCCGCGCAACCGGTCTGCGAGCACGTTGGCGTGTTCGGCGGCGTGCGCGAGGGGGTCGCGGGCACCGAGCGCGCCCTCCCCGAATCCGTCGGCCCGCGAGAGCACCCCGAGCGTGGTCAGCGGGGTGAACCCGAGCTGACGCAGGAAGTCGACCTCGTCGGCCCGCGGGGTGGAGTCGAACAGGAACACCGCGGCGTCGGCGTCGACCGACGCGGTGCGGGTCTGGTCGAACCCGTCGATCAGTACGCGGCGCGTGCGGGCCTCGTTCTCGGCGGTCAGGGTGGCCAGGCCCGGGGTGTCGACGAGGGTGTGGTCACGGATCGCCGCCGACGGCAGCCACCGGTGCAGGTAGGCGATCTCGTCGGCGGGCACCGGCAGCGCGGTGACCTGCCCACGGGCGGCGTCGACGGGGCGGCGGCTGCCGTCGCGGAGCACCGCCTCCACGCGCGCCGGCGCACCGTCCTGGTAGACGGAGACGACGCTGGTGGCCTCGAGGGCGGCGGTCTCGGCGACCGCGGCCCCGACGAGAGCGTTGACCAGCGTGGATTTTCCGGCCTTGAGGCGGCCGACGATCACGATCCGCGGCGGCGACCACAGGATCGCGCCGATCCGGTTGGCGTGCGCGGCCGGTTCCGGTCCGAGCGCGGCGAGGGCGTGCAGCGCCCGGTCGAGGCTCGCGCGGACCGGGTCGAGGGGCGGGGTGGTCACCGGGCACCGCCCGTCAGTTCCGCGATCAACGCCTCGGCGCGGGCGATGTTGTTCACGACGACCTTCCGGTTTCCTTCGAGGCGGCCGAGCTTCTTCTCGCGCGTCGCCTTGTCGGTGCGGGCGAGGTCCTCGGCCTCCTTGATCTGCTTCTGCAGGTGCTCGATCGAGGTCTTGAGGTGGTCGCGGTACCGGATGACGATCTCCGGGCGGGCCAGGGCGAGCGCGGATTCGAGCATCCGCGCGGTGGTGGTCTTGGTGGTGGAGGTGGTCTCCCGCATCCAGGACAGCAGGTTCGTCTTGCCCGCCCGCATCGCCCGGAACCCGAGGTTGAACCCGACCCACGCGACCCCCACGACGGCCCCGACTCCGACGACGGTGCTCACCCCGATCAGCCCGCCGAGCATCGACGACCCCATCACGCCCATGGTGAGCATCGACGGGTCCAGCAGGCCCTGCCGCTTCCCGGCGACCTGGTGGGTGTCGAGGGAGCGGTTGGCCAGCGTCGCGGTGACCTGGTGGTGAATCTCGTTCCACACCAACTCGGAGTCGAACCGGGGCGCCACGATCGTCGCGTGCAACCGGTCCAGGAACAGGGCGATCGACGCGGCCATCGCGGACTGGAAGTCGCGTTCCATCTCCGCGGTGAAGTGCTGCGGGTTCTTCCGCAGCACCGCCATCCCGTTCTTGTTGATCCGGGTGGTCCACTTCTCCCGGATCGCGTCCAGGCGGCGGTCGAGTTCGTCGGTGGCGTCCTGCCGGATCAGGGTCAGGTCCCGCTGCAGGTACTGCTCCCACTGCTGGGAGTGGTCCTTGAGGTCCTGCAGCTCCGCGAGCTGTTCGGTGAGGCCGGGAATCACCTGCTCGCCGCGGGTGAGCGTGTCGATCTGCGTGGTCATGTCCGCGTCGAGGGCGCGCAGCGCGCCGACGACGGTCCGCAGCCCGTTCGCCGCCGGGAGGTCCTCGGCCGCCACCAGTTTCGCGTGGATCATGGTGCGCAGCGCGGCGACGCCCGAGCGCTGCTCGGCCCGGTCCCGGTCGGGTCCGGGCGGCAGCTCGGCGGCGAGCACCGCCCGCAGGCTCGACACCGCGAGCACCGGCACGTCGCGGCCGAGGTGTTCGCGCAGCAGCGCCCGGTTCTCCTCGGCGATCGGCTTCCAGCGGCGCACGTTCTTGTCGGTCTTGGTGACCACCACGATCAGCGCCTCGACGGCGGCGCCGGTCTCACGGACGAACGCCATCTCCGGGGCGGTGATCGGGGAGCTGGCGTCGCACACGATCACCAGCACGCACGCCTGGGCCGCCGACGCCGTCGCCAGCGCCGCGTAGGTCGGGTCGAGACCACCGACACCGGGGGTGTCGATCACCGTCACGTCCCCGAGCCGGCTGCCCGCCACTGGGACGATCGCCCGGGTCGGCAGCTCGTCCACCCGGGGGTCGGTGACACGGCGGCCCTCGCAGGACACCCAGTCGGCGAGCTCACCGTGCGGGATCCGCTCGCCGCGATCCGGGAACAGCAGCTGCGCGGTGCCGTCGGGGTACTCGTCGGTGGCCTGGCCGACCGCGATCGTCGTCGACGTGGTCACGTCCACCCCGACGGGGGTGGCGTCCCGCCTGCCGACGAGGGCGTTGATCAGGGAACTCTTGCCGCGCCCCACCTCGCCGACGACCACCACGGACCGGAGTTGGTCGGCGCCGGAGGCCCGCCGTTCGGCGAGGTCGCTGAGTTCGTCGTGTCCGAACGGGCGCAGGATCTTTCCGGTGATCGAGGCCAGCAGGGCGTCGGCTCGCTGACGTGGGGACGCCACCGGGGCGCGATCCTGCTCTCCGGACCCGTCCACGTCTCCCCTTCCACAACCACACCACTGTCAACAGCGTCAAACCCTAGCCCGACGGCTGCGCCGGGGCGGGTGCAGGCCCGTCGACCACACCCGGCCGACGGCCCCGCCCGACGTCGCCCCGACCTCCGAATTGTGATGTGCGCCACCACAACCGTCGGGCGGTTGTCCGGGTGGCGACCCGACGCCTCGCACCGGGCCGTGCAATGATGCCGCCTGGTCTTCCGACGACGGGGGCCACGACTAGGCCGAGGGGGCGTGGTGAGCGGTGCCATCGTTTTGACGATCGACTTCACGGACGGGGCGGTGTCCGCGGGCCTGGTCGACACCGGAACGGGGCTGGCGCAGCGCCTTTCACTCGGCGATTCCGCCGGTCCGGCGGTGGACGCGCCGCAGCCCCCGGACGTGATCGTGCCCGCCGCCGCCTCGGCCGCCGCCGTCGCCCATGCCCAGCTGCACGGCGTGATGACCGGCCCCGACACGCTGGTCCTGACGCATCCGGCGGACTGGACCCACGGTCAGGTCGGTGGCCTCCGCGACGCCGCCGTCGCGGCCGGGTTCACGCCGGGCCAGGTCACCGTGCGGACCGTCGACGCGCCCTGACCCCGCCGTCGGGACGAGGGCGACGGATTCGTCGGCGGGTGCCGGGAACCTTCCGCCCTCCCCCGGCATCCAACACTCGACGACGCGAACGTCTGTAGTTCGCGACGGAAGCAGGAAGGACCGAACCGATGAGCCGGTGCGGCCTCCCCGGGATGACCGGGACGAGAAGGGAACGACGCTGATGTCCGCACGAGAGTGGGTGCTCGGCATCGACTTCGGCACCTCGAACACCGCGGCCGCACACACGGGCCCGGTGTCCGGGTCGGTGGAGGCGCTGCAGCTGAGCCACAACCGCACGACGATGTCGTCGTCGGTGTTCGTCGAGTCCCCGGACCGCATCGCGGTCGGTGACGTGGCCGCCGACCGGGCCGAGTCGAACCCGGCCGCGTTCATGCCGTCGCCGAAACGGGTCGTCGCGCAGGGCGTGGTGAACGTCAACGGCTACGACCTGCCGGCCTCGGTACCGGTGGCGGCGGTGCTCGAGTCGGTGATGGCGCGCGCTGTCGGCGCGCACGGCGGATCCGCGCCGTCGGAGCTGGTGCTCACCCATCCGGAGGCGTGGTCGCCGCGGGAGATCCAGGTGCTCCTCGACGCCGCCTCCCGGCTCGGGCTGGACGCCTCGCAGATCCGGACGGTGTCCGAGCCGCGGGCCGCCGCGCACTACTACTCGCGCGCGAACACCCTCGCCCCGGGCACCAAGATCGCGGTGTTCGACTTCGGCGGCGGCACACTCGACATCGCCGTCCTGGAGGCCAACGACGCCGGCACCTTCGACGTGGTCGCCGCCCGCGGAGACAACGGGCTCGGCGGCAAGAACTTCGACGCCTTCGTCCGCCGCTGGGTGGACCAGCAGCTCGAGTCCCGCGACCCGGACCTGCTCGACTACCTGCGCCGCGAGGCGCCCATGGACGTCCGGTACGCCCTCGACGACTCCATCCGCCGCGCGAAGGAGCTGCTGTCGGAGGCCCCGTCGGCGACGATCACCGTCACCGGCGGCGACGGGCGCGGCAGCGAACGGTTCCAGATCACCCGCGAGGAGTTCGAGGAGCTGATCTCCCCCGCGCTGGAGAAGGCGGCCCAGCTGACCCGGGCGACGCTGGCCGACGCCCGGGTCACCGACCCGAGCCAGCTCGAGGCGCTGTACCTGACCGGCGGCTCGTCGCGCATCCCGATCGTGCACGAGCGGCTCGCCGAGCTCGGCCCGATCGCCACCCTCGACGACCCGAAGACCGTGGTGGCGCAGGGCGCGATCGCGGCCGCCGCGCCGATCGTCCGCGGTCTCGGCGGCCCGCCGCCCTGCGCCGCACCGGCGGCACCCGCACCGGCCACGCAGTCGTACGCGCCGCCGGCACAGCCGCAGTCGTACGCACCGCCCGCCACGCCGCAGTCGTATTCACCACAGCCCTATGCACCACCGTCGTACGCACCACCCACGCAACAGTTCTCGGCGGTGTCCCCCGACCCGGTCGACCCGGTGGCGGAGGCGCCCGCGGGCGGGTCGGGTCGCGGCGGCCGGACGTGGGCGATGATCGCCGCGGCCGCCGTGGTGGTGGCCGTCGGTGTCGGCGTCGGCGTCTACACGCTCGGCGGCGCGGACCCGGCCGAGYCGGCCGCGGCACCGGCCGCCGCCGGCGGACAGTCCGGCGCGGCCGTGAGTTCCGGMGGGGACGGCGCGGGCGGCGCCACCGCACCCGCGTCGAAGGAGGCGGTGATCGCCGGTCTGCCGTCCGGGCTGCGCACCGAGGTCGAGAACTGCAAGACGACCGGGGAGACCCCGAGCGGCGGCCTGGAGTTGCAGTGCCAGATCCGTGAGGGCTCCGCACTGACCGCCGGCATCACCGACGGCGACTTCCAGTCGGTGATCTTCTCGGTCGACGTCAAGGAGGCGAAGAAGCGGGTGCTCGGGATCCGGCAGGGCTTCCAGAACAACACCGCCGTCGCCACCAACGAAACGGTCGAGGACACCGGCCGGTCGGCGGCCGCGCACATCAGCGGTCCGGGCTACAACAACACCTACTCGATCTGGTACGCCAACTCGTCGACCGGCGTGATGGCGTCGTTCAACGGCGCGCAGGGCCTCGACGGCGCCAAGACGTTCCTGGCCCGCTCGGGGTTGATCAACTGACCCGTGTCTCCACAGGGGCTGTCGAACCACCCGGTTCGGCAGCCCCTTTCGGTTTCTCGGGGCCGGATCCCGAGGGCCCAAAGAACTTTTTCGACACCGCCGGGAACCTTCTCGTCGTGTGGCCGCATCCAACTGTCGACAAACACACACGAGCGCGAGTGAGGACGAGACGATGAGCATCCCGGGCGATTACACCGACACCGATCTGGCCGAGTACGAGTCCGAGCTGAACGCCATCGTCACCGACCCGAACCTGACGGTCGAGGAGAAGCTGGACGCGATTTCCGACGCCGCCGGCGACGAACTCGACGACATCGCCAACGCACACGACGCCACCGCCACCGCCACCGCACCCGAGGAGACCCCCGTGACCGACCCGACCACGACCGTCGACGACCGACTCGCCGCGATCGATGCCACCATCGACGACCTCAGCAGCATCGGCGCCGACGCGCCGCCCGCGGGGTCCGATGTGATCGGCGACCCCGCGACCGCGTCGTACAGCACCACCACCGCACCGATCAACGAGCCGGCACCCGCAGCCGAGCCCACCCAGCCGGCACCCGCGGCGGACACCACCGCGGCCCCCGCCGAGGTGCCTGCCGAGGCCCCCTCCGAGGTCAACGAGGCCGTCGGCGTCAGCGGCAACGTCGACTACTACTCCCCCCGCGACGTCGACCGCGACGGCAAGGTCGACCTCGCGCACTCCCGGGTCGACGGCGTCGACACCATCACCCACTACGCCGAGGACGGCGCCATCACGCTTGTCGAGCAGGACGCCGACTTCAACGGCACCTACGAGACCGCCGCCGCGGTCCGCGCCGACGGCACCGTCCGCATCGCCGAGGACTCCGACGACGACGGCGACGTCGACCTGGTCACCTACTACGACCCGGCCACCAGCCAGCCGGTGCGTCAGGACGCGATCGACGGGGCACGGATCACCGACAGCAAGTTCGACACCGACGGCGACGCCCAGCCCGACGTCCACCTCGTCGACAGCGACGGCGACGGCCGTTTCGACTCCGTGGCCGTCGACAGCGACGCCGACGGCATCGTCAACGAGACCCTCGTCGACACCGACGGCGACGGCGCGTTCGACCTGATCAGCTCCGACGACGACAACGACGGCACCCAGGAGTCGTACCTCACCTCGGCCGAGAACGGGGTCGGGTCGCTGGGCGACATCAGCACGTACGAGTCGCTGATCCCGGCCGACGACAGCTACCACACCCAGGCCGGCACCGACTCCTACGAGCCGCCGACCGTCGACGAGGTCCCCGGCGACCTCGCCTGACCTCCTCGACAAATCCGACCGGAAGGATCCGACGATGGACGACTTCGACCATCACGCGGTCGCCATGTGGTCCGACACCGTCGCGGCCGCCGAGGAAGCGCCGGCGGTCGACGACGTCACCGGGCTCGAGCCGATCCCGCCCGCAGATCCGCTGTCCGCCTTCGCCACTGACCCGGCCGACCCGGCGCCCGGGTCCGACGGCGGAGCGGTGGGGGCGGTCGGCACCGGCGACGCCGTCGACGACGTGCCCGACCTCGCCGGCGGGGAGGATCAGGTGCACGGCAACCCGGTCGCGTGGACGCTGGACTGGTTCTACCAGCAGTTCGACGGGTACTGCGGGCCTTCGGTGGTGGCGCAGGTCGTCGCCCAGTACACCGGCGCGACCATCACCGACCCCCAGCAACTGGTCGACCGCGCCGTCGAGCTCGGGTTGATGGACGACCCGAGCGAGGGGATGACGCTGCCAGCCGTCGAKGCGCTGCTCGAGGATCAGGGCGTGCCGTGCACGCGCACCGACAGTTCCCTCGACGACCTGCGCGACCGGCTCGACGCCGGGTACGGGGTGATCGCGATGGTCGACTCCGGGGAGATCTGGACACCGGAGGAAGAAGCCGGCGATGCCGACGACGCCGATCACGTCCTCGTCGTCGCCGGCATCGACGACGCCCGCGGGGTGGTGATCCTGTCGGATCCCGGTGTGCCGTACGGCAATCAGCTCGAGGTCCCGATCGACCAGTTCGAAGACGCCTGGGCCGATTCGGGATTCGAGATAGTCGTCACCGACGCGCCGGACGAGGCCCTGGTCGGTCCTCCCCCTGCCGCAACGGGCGAGCGCCGGGCAGCGATCATCACCCTGCGATCGGGGCGGCCCGGCGAGCAGGAAGCACAATGATGACACCGGCGTCCGCGGGTGACGCGACAATGACGGGCAGTGCCACCGCGGGGTGGCGGACACGGAGAGTCAACGAGGTGACCGATGGACGATGACGAGTCACTGTTCACGGGGTCGGAGGCGGCGGGCGCGTTGCCTCCGGTGCCCGACGACGTGTGGGCGCGGGCCCTGGCGGCCGCACTCGACCCGGCCGCGCCGGCGGCGGACGCCGACCTCGTCCCGGAGATGGACGACGAGCCGGTCGTTCCCGACGACGACGGCATCGTCCTCGTCGACGATGACGGCGTGCTGGACGACGACGGCACCGAGGAGGTCGTTCTCGACGACGGCGACTCCGTGTTCGACGAGCCGGCCACGCCGGATCTCGACGACGCGGCAGTTTCCGGCGAGGACCCGGCGAGTGCATTCGATCCGCACGAGCCCGACCACCACCACGACACCGTGGACCCTGTGGACCCCGTGGACCCCGATCCGGGCTACGACCTGCTGTGACCGGCACTCCGCCCCCACGGTCGCGACCGGCGACGCGGCAGCGGGTAGCATCCCCGTCGGCCATGTGGGGGTGTGGGTGAGAACGCAAGGAGCGCGGGGGAAGTCGATGGACGAAGCGGAATTGTTGGCCGCCTGCCGGGGCGGTGACCAGCACGCATTCGCCGAACTCGTGGGTCGTCACCGCACCAACGCGTGGCACGTGTGCCTGCAGATCACCGGCAACGCCCACGACGCCGAGGATGCGCTGCAGGACGCGCTGACCGCGGCGTGGCAAAACCTGCATCGGTTCCGCGGCGAGGCCCGCTTCAACACGTGGCTGCACCGCATCGCCACCAACGCCGCCCTCGCGGTGGTCCGGCGCCGCAAGCTCACCACCAGCCTCGACGACACCGACGACGACTCCCCCGGTATCGATCTCACCGATCACGGCAGCGGGTTCGACGAGCAGGTCGTCACCGCCGACGCCGTCCACCACGCCCTCAGCCAACTCCCCGAGGACTTCCGCGTCGCCATCGTCCTCGCCGAGTTCGCCGACCTGCCCTACGCAGACATCGCCGAACACCAGCAGGTGAGTGTCGCGACCGTCAAGACGCGAATACATCGGGCGCGCAAGCAGTTGGCGCGGGTGTTGGTGCAGGCGCAGTGACCTTCCGGTCGCGCGCCGGGCACGCGATGTTCTGAGTCAGATCAGGGCTGGGCGCGGTCGGCATTGCAGGGCGTCCCAACCACGTGCGACAGTTCGTCGATTCGACGGGTGAGCGCTGCGACCGCTTCGGCATGCCCGTCGCTGATGTGCTCATTGACCCCGATGCCCATGCCGCGGGACCGCTCGGCATGCACGCGCAGGGACCCGTAAGCCTGCCGACATGCGGCATGGACGCCAACCGGTTCACCATCCTGCAGTCGCTGCCCCTGCTGCGCCGGCTGAGCCTGGACCCCGCGCTGATCGACGATCGGCATGCCGCCGTCGGGTCCGCGAAGATCGACGCACTGCTCGAACAGCTCGAGGACGTGATCGCGGGCGGACACCGGGCACTGGTGTTCAGCCAGTTCACCGGCTTCCTGGACCGGGTCCGGACGCGRCTGGACGACGAGGGCATCGGCTACACSTACCTCGACGGCAGCACCCGCAACCGCGGACAGGTGCTSGASGAGTTCAAGACCGGCCGTGCGCCGGTGTTCCTGATCAGCCTCAAGGCCGGCGGCTTCGGGCTGAACCTGACGGAGGCCGACTACTGCTTCCTGCTCGACCCGTGGTGGAACCCGGCGTCCGAGGCRCAGGCCGTGGACCGCACCCACCGGATCGGGCAGACCCGGCACGTGATGGTGTACCGGCTGATCGCCAAGGACACCATCGAGGACAAGGTGCTGGCGCTGCAGGCACGCAAGTCGGCGCTGTTCGCGTCCGTGGTGGACGAGGGCGGGGCGTTCAACGGGGCGCTGGACGCCGACGACATCCGGGAGCTGTTCCAGTAGGACTCAATTCACTGTTCCGCGGCTCGGCAAGCACACCGCCACAAGCATCTGCTGGCGGCTCAGCTACGAATAGTCACGGATCCAGGCGCGGGCGAAAGCCGAGTGTGCCAACTCAACAACCGGCATCGGGTCCCGCGGCCATGACCGCTGGCACTTTCCGCGCCGCCACGAGCTCGCCCTGTGCGGCACCGGCAAGCCGAGAGCCTTCGCCACGAGCGGAACCTTGTCCTGATGGCCAAGCGCGACAATGCCCTCCGGCTGAAGATTGATCCGCGCACTCCTCGTGTTGCGCGCTCGCTCCATGAAGTCATCCTTCTGCGCGACTGTCGACAGCTCGGCCCGCCGGACGATACGGCGCTGGACGCAGCGAAAGAGCTCGTTGGGTTCGAGCCCGCCATGCCGGTTGCCACGGCGCAGTTACCGCACTTGTGGTCCGGCGCGCGTAAGGGATCGAACGGCGAGGTGCCAACGGCTCGAGATACAAGTTGAATCGGAGCACTCCCCAGCCGGGGGCTGACTGACCCATCGGCGGACGTCCTTGATTCGCGTCGGATCGTCTGGCACAGGTCCAATATCCTGGTACTGAGTACGAGCAGAGTGATGCCATGAGTCCAACCGCCCTCAGATTGGGGCGCGGCCAGGCGTCCAAGATTCGTGACGATGGATCCGGTTGGTCAACCCAGCTCAGGTTGGGATGGTCAGTCCCCTCGTCCACGATCTGAAGTCGCCAGTCCCCCCGACTGGTGGAGACTGATCTTCGCGAAACCCTCCTCCGACATCGCCTTGACGTAGACGTCGTCGGTGTTCTTCTTCGACCAGATCCGCCACAAGCCTGAGCGATGCCCCGGAGACCCGCCGCCGAACTTGATCGGCTTTCTCGGGCTCCAGCGCCTACCCCAGTGTCCCGAAATCCGCTGTCAGGATGGTGGATTCGAGTGTTCGGGCCGCCATCATGGTCAAATCGATGCTCGACCGTCGTCACTGCGTCAGTCACCGGGGGATAGTAAGGAGGGGCATCGACGAGCTCCAACGGTGACCAGACTCCGGAACGAAACAGGCCCCCACCCTCTCAGGGTGGGGGCTGTTTGCTGCCTGCAGATCCGGAATTACTCGGCGGAGTCGGGCGTGGAGGACTCCGTCGCGGCCTCAAGCTTCTCTACGAGAGCCTTCCTCTCGTTGTTGCTCAGTGTCCGGGCGCGGTCGTAAATCCGGTCGAGCGGTGAACGCAGTCGTTGACCGCTCCGGAGCCACTGGAGCAGTGTTTTCTTGTCTGACCTCCTGAGACTCCGAACCTCGGAATACACCTCGTCGAACGTCTCAGGTAGGCCTGCCTCTTCCCTGATCTGCTCATTGCAGCGCCTGCATTCGGTCTGAAGATTGTCGAGATCATCTGATCCACCGAGCTTTTGAGCAATTCGATGGCCTSCGGTCATGACAGCGATGCCGGGTGGTGGGTCTGGATACTCCTCACCCCTCCCGACACCACAGACGACGCACCGATAACCGTCGCGCTCGAACATCGCTCGACGCACACCTGCCCCGACATTTCCGGCGGTCTTCGGCCTCGAGCCCTGACCCGGATGCCAGCCCTGCGTGACGACCTTGTACTCGCCAAGCTTCAGCCCCGCAACTTCCTGAGCCGACGGGAGTTGCCAGTCCAGCTGTCTCAGCTTCCGCATCCGGCGGTTTAGGTGCTCGTCGGCGTTCGGACCATCCACTTGACCGAGCGCGTCGCGCAGCTCCTTCATCGTGAACGTCGAGCCGACCGGCTTGTGGAAGAAGAGCCACGCAGCAATCTTGTTCTCTGCTCCGTAGATAACGTTCTTACCGGGGTGGAACTCCAGACGCCACCACAACTCACCGTTCTCGGCGTAGGCATCGGGCGGATACGGGGTACTGACACTCATGCCACGACCGATTCGGCAGCCAGTCGTCCGTAGTCCTGGGTCTCGCTCATGTCATCCTCCGGTAGCTCGCGGTCCCTGACAGTCTGGCACGACCCTCCGAAAACCAGTGCCGGCCAGAGGTCGTCCAGTGAGATACGGATCGTCTGAGCTCCGGCGATCTCGGCGAGGGCGACGCCGCGTAGCCAACATGCCGATGATCCGCGGTGCCTTCGGCCGACAGCACATTCTCCGTCCCGTCCGGGAGAAACAAGCGCACCACCTGCCCACCTTCACCATCGCCGATGCGAGGCCGTCGTCTACACACTGTCGTGCTCGGACCCCGCCCCGCTGAACCGCCCCGGTGAGTCCGGAGACCTACTGGAGCATCGGCCCAACTGTGGCGGAGGCCGCGGCGGATGACGAGGAGGGATTTGGCGGCCCGCGCCCATCTGTCACCCACTCGTTTCGAGGTGCCCCCCTACCCCGGCCACTCAACGAAGCCGTTCAGTAGCGCAGAGCGTTCAGTTAGAAGTGGTGCAATACCAGGAATTCCTGACTCAATTACACCCGAAGCAACATCAAGCCGAAACGACTCCCAACGGCCATGAGGGCCGCAATCGAATGGCACCTGCGCCTCAATCCAGGACCGGGGAATTGATGCGATCGCCGCCGGCTCCAGATCTTTAGTGAGGCGCACCGCCACCAGCCGCCACGCGGGGTCTCGGATCATGGTTTCGTACTCGTTGCGTGAGAGGAACACCGTGAGCCGTCCACGGCGGGTCGTGCTCTTGACCTCCAAATGAGCCGAACACCGATGGTCATCAACCGATATGTCGTAGCCGAAGCCGTCCGACCATGCCGCTACGTGTTCGATCCGTGCGGACGTCGATACAGTCAATAGTTCGACAAGAGCCAGCTCCCCGGCGAGACCAACCCGTACCCTCTCCTCCGTATCAACCTTGCCCCACACGGACTTCAGTTGCGAGTAGGCGTCAACCTGACTCAGTTCGACCGCCTCCGCCGCGCGAAGCGCATCCTCCGGCAGCTCATCCGGCACTTGAACAAGGCGGTCCACGTCCGGAAACCAATGCGTCCCGCCGTGCGCCATCGCAGCATCAAAAACCCGGCGCTGCACCGGAACCCGGCTGTGCAAAGTCTCGAGCAGTCCAGTGCTCCGCAGCCATGCATACGCCGCGTCGTACTGGGTCGGAGTGATGTCACCAAACTCGCTATGCGTGACGAATACCGATCGGCTACGCACCACCCCGGATTCGGGAAGCCGCTCCAACCATCGAACGGCGGCCCGGAGTACCGGTTTAGGCGGTACCGGCATGGAGGTGCCCCATGAGCGCCTGGAGGTCGCCCTGGTCAAGCCCACCGCCGATAGCAGGTTCTTCGTCGAGGTCAGCTAGTTCTTGCACTGCTGGGTCATCGAGGATGCGACCCATGAACTGGAGCTTGTCCGTCAGCCGTTGCGCTACGACCTCGTCGATCGTGCCCTCCGACGCGAGAACGGTGACCCTCGTCTCCGTTCCAGGATCCAAGCCAAGACGGTGGATACGGTCAAGGCTCTGAAGAAATCGGCCTGCGGCGAAGTCTCGGTCTACGTAAACAGCGTCATGGCAGTCGTGATGCAAGCTGATCCCCTCGCCGAGTGTGGCCGGGTTGGACAGCAAGACCATGCATTCCGGATCATTCCGGAAGCGATTGATCTCAGCGTCGCGGTCCTGCGTACCGCCGTAGACCATCGCAGGCGAGAACCTACCGAGGATGCGCTGCAGCGTCATGAGGCTGCGAACGAAGGTGGACCATACGAGGGTCTTGCGGCCCGCAGCGGCATTTGCTGCGACAATCGCGAGAACCTCCTGGTACTTGGGCGACATCTCGTAGCTCGGAAGGTCCCGCATCAGATCAAAAAGGGCGGCGCCCTCCGGAACAGCGAGCGGAGGAACCTGATACGCAAGCGGTTCGTAAGTGGTTGTGCCGACCGCCAGCAACGCCGGGCTCGTCGCCGCCATCAGCATGTAGACGATGATCTTCCCTAGAGCCTGGAAGTCCTCCTCCGAACCAGATGCGCGTGCCGAGAGCCGCCCGACAAGCGCCTCGTAAACCTCCTTGTGCAACGGCGGCAACGGAATCAGGCGTACCTGTGGAGTCAGTGGCGGTAACCCGAGTTCGTTCTTCGTAGTGCGAGTGAACAACGGCCGCAGGACCTGACTTGCCTTCCCGAGGTCACCGCCGGCAACCGCCTGAGTCACCGTACGTCGCCCGTGGCCGGGCCAAACGAAGCTGAAAAGGTTCTCCAAGTCCTTTGCGCCATTCGGCGCCGGCGTGCCGGTCAGGATCAGACGACGGCGTGCCCGCGTACCGAGCGCAAGGCACGCAGCACCATAGGTGCCTTCCGCGCCCAGCTTCATCCGGTGTGCCTCGTCGAGCAGCAGCATCGACGGCCTGGCGGCAAGCCACGCACCCAGGTCATTCACTGCACCGTCAAGGCGCTCGTAGTTGACGATCAGCACCTCCGCAACTGGATCATTCTGTTTCGCGAAGACCTCCATGCGAAGGGGTCGCTCGAAGCACTCAGAGTTCTCGTGCTGCCATGACTCGTAGCAGGACTTCGGACCAACGATGAGCAGCCGCTCGATGCCGCTTGACTGCCGGAGTGCGTGAAATACCGCCAGGCCGACACGTGTCTTTCCTGCGCCAGGTACCGAGAAGTTGGCTCCATGACGCAGCGACAGCAGTTTGGCGATATCGCGGCGCTGGAAGCCGGTCAGGTTGGCCCGCCACATGCTCCCGAGGAGCGCGTCGACAGAGTCTGCGCTCACCTCTCCGTCACCGGTCGCGTTCCCGTCCAACCGCTCCGCAACGGTCTGCGCGTCGGCCACCGAATCCGTTGCCAGAGCTGCTACCTGCGTGTCCCACACGACCGTCTCGGGCTGTGGCCATCTGGTCAAGGCGACGAGATTCGTAAGCAGGTCGTCGATTTCGACTTCCATGGTGACCGACGAACGCTGAATGCCGCTCCGAAAACGGAGCGCCAGGCGGCGCAGATCAGCTTCAAAGCCGGTGCCCGCACTCAGCCGGGCGGTTGTCACGTTATTGCCAAACCCGATCTGCAGGCTCGGCCCATCCAGGATCGTCACGAGGTCTCAGTCGTGGTTGCGAGAAGCCAGGCCACACCTTCTCCGGGCGCATCGAAGGATCGGCTGGCCTGCTTCGCGAGCCGAGCCAGGCTCGTGCGCAGCGTGAGTAGCGCGTCGTCGAAAGCGTCCTCGTCCAGCACTCGCTTGGCCTTGGCTTCGGCGAACTCACCAGCGCACTGGTTGACGTGGTCGGCGGCGTCCGTGAGACGTTCGGGGACCGCGATCTTGCGCTTCTGAAGCTGGGCATTCTGCCCAGCGAGCTTCACCGCCACATCGAATGTGTCGCGTGCAGTCTTGATGAGCCGATCGGCCTCGAGGACCGCGGTAATCGCCATCTTGTCATCCGCCTGAGCTGTCGCCTTGGCCCGGAGAAGCGCATCCGTGAGTGCACGGGTCGTCTTCACAGCCGAGGTGGCGTCCGGCATCACTAGCCCGGGCAGTCCGGGTATAGCCACGGCTGCCGACTGCTGCGGGGCTGGCTTCAGGGTTGCAGGCAGTCGTTCATCGAGATAGCGGGTGTGAAAGTCCGACTCAGCGAGGCGCACCGATGTCTTGGGGTAGTTCAACAGGACCATCGCCAGCCGCGACTCCTTGAGCTGCTCCGCCGCATCCGGCTGAGTCTTGGCAAGCTTTGTGTAGTCGCGGTGGAGCTCGCGGAGCTTCTCCTGGTGGTTCTCGAAATCTATGAGCCGCAATGCGACGTTGTCACCGACCCGGCTCCTCTCAATCGCCTCCATGATCAGCTGAAATACCCAGCGATCCTGACTGAGCGTGGTGGCCTTGATGTTGAACGCTCGTGCAATGTCGGCTTCCAGGCGACCGGCCGCGAGCTCGTCCTCAATGGCAATGAGCCGGTTGATGTACGAGTACTCACGCCGCTTGTCCTGTCGCAGCTGAAGTGCAAGCTCAACTGCATTGATGTCATCGCGGGAGGTATCCGACGGAAGCACTCCGACGCGAATGTCCTTGACACCCAGCTCAATCAGTGCCGCACACCGCGTATTTCCGTCAACCAGAATCCCGTCCGGCGTGATGATGCCGGGCTCCTTCTGCCCGAAGTCGTCCAGCTCATCGAGCAGGGCGGTGTAGTCCGGATCCGTCTGATTGGGGTTCGATGGCTGCCACCGCAGAAGGTCACGAAGGTAGCCCTGCCCTGCCTCGCTCCACGGTTCCTCGTCCAGCACCCGATTCCGTACGGGATCCAGCGTGCGCTGTGCACGGATTCTGTGCGTATCGGGATTGAAGTACAGCAGCTTGACCGGCATCACGATGACGTCAAGATGCTTCTGCTCCCCACGCCAGTCGACCGTGACCTTGGCTCCGCCCTCGCCCCGGACCTGCTTAAGCCGCTCCTCGACTAGCGAGCGCGCCTTTTCCCCCTCCGGCGGAACACCGAACTTCACAGCCATACCAAGAGCCTCCTACCGCGGGTCCAACTTTGATTCGTGCATCATTGCAGGCGCCACCGACGCGTAGATCCACAACCGGCGGTCGGCTACCTGACGAACGGAGATAAGCGTGCCCATCCCCGACTGGAACGACCCGAAGCTGAACGCCGGCACCATGATCAAAGGTGCACTTTGGCTGGTTCAGGAAATCAGGGAGGGCAACACCTTCACAAAGGAACAACTCCGTGCTGCATTTCCTGGCGTGTCCCAGGCAGATCGCCGTATTCGAGACCTTCGAGACTACGGCTGGACGATCCTCGCAAGTAGCGAGGACGCGTCGCTCCTGCGGGAAGACCAGCGCTTTGTGAAGGTAGGGGTCCCGGTCTGGGATCCCGTCGCCCGCCGCGCCGCAGCACCCAAGACCGTGTCGGCGAAGGAACGACAGGCAGCTATGGCACGCGACGACTTTATGTGCACCCAGTGCGGCATTGTCGGAGGTGAGCCGTATGTCGACGATTCCAATCAGACGGCGGCGCTTTCGGTGACTCGTCTCGATACGGGACTTCCTGATGGGAGAACCGAAACGCTCCTGACCACTGAGTGCAAGCGCTGCCGCGCCGGATCAGGTAGCGATCGGCCAGCCGTGTCCACGCACGATTTGCTCAGCGAAATCAAGGACCTTGATCCCAGTGACCAGGTTCGCCTTGCACGATGGATGGCACGGGGTCGACGGGGCGCCACACCACTCGACCGTGCATGGTCGGCCTACCGCCGGATGCCGGCGACGGCACGTGAGGAGATCCGTAACACGTTGAGCGATTGAAAGGCGGCACTGTCGGGCTGTGACCTGCAGAAACTTGCCGACCTCGATGAGTCCCTTCCGGCTGCAGCAGATCGTGTCGGTGACCCCACATAGACTTCACCGCAGTATCCGGCTTGCCGACACAACGCACCACTGCACGAACACCTGACCCAGCTCCGGCGCGAGGCCACTGCCTGCTAGTGGGAATGGGTGCGCGCCTCCGACGTGTCGGTCAATGCGCCGTCGGATACAACACAATCCGAGGGAGATTCACATGTCGGCATCAGCGCGCAACACACGACTCAAGGTAGTCGAGATCTGCGCCGGCGCCGGAGGCCAATCGTTGGGGTTGGAGTGTGCTGGATTCGAACATCAGCTGGCCATCGAACTCGATCTCAATGCTGCCACCACCCTCAGACACAATCTCCCAAATGGGAACGAGATCGTTCGAGTAGGCGACGTCGCCGACCGCACCGTCTGGGATCCAGCTGAGCATGTCGGAGTCGATCTTCTTGCGGGCGGCGTGCCCTGTCCCCCGTTCAGCATCGCCGGCAAGCAGCTGGGTGCGGGGGACGAGCGGGACCTGTTCGCGTGGGCTGTCGAGCTCTGCGGGACAGTCAAGCCGCGGGCGCTGCTCCTCGAGAATGTCAGAGGGCTGAGCGCTAACCGATTTTCCGCGTACCGGCAGCACGTTCTCGACCGACTGCATGACCACGGTTACATCGGTGAGTGGAAGCTGCTCCACGCGTCCGACTTTGGCGTGCCGCAGCTGCGACCCCGCTTTGTACTCGTCGCACTCCTGCCGGAGTATGCGGAGTACTTCGCGTGGCCTGAGCCAAGCCAGCATGACGCGCCCACCGTCGGCGAGGTCCTCGCGGATCTCATGGCCGCAGAGGGCTGGGAAGCGGAGCATGTCGAGAAGTGGGTCAATACCGCCAACGATATCGCTCCGACGATCGTCGGAGGATCGAAAAAGCACGGCGGGGCGGATCTCGGACCGACCCGGGCAAAGCGCGCCTGGGCATCACTCGGCGTTGATGCGATGGGCGTCGCCGACGCGGCCCCCGGCCCCGGATGGAGGCCCACCGCTACCGCCCCCGGACCGAAACTCACCACAGAGATGGTCGCTCGTATCCAAGGATGGCACGGCGAGGAGTTTTCACACTGGGAGTTCATCGGCCGCAAGACCACCGTCTATCGGCAAATCGGCAATGCCTTCCCGCCCCCGGTCGCGAAAGCTGTTGGCGACTCGATAATGAATGCGCTGCTCAAGAAGGGCACTCGACGCCCCCTCATCGAGACGATCAGCCCAGTCCACGATCCCGTCTACAAGCTCCTGCGCGGAAGTACACGACCTCTGAGTGTGGATCAGATCATCGACAAGCTAACCAAATCTGGACTGGCGGTTGACCAACCGCAGATCGAGCGCCATCTCACACATCTCAGTCGCGACTTCGAGATATTCACCGTTGAACGAAAGGCCGGCGGAGCGAGCTACAGCCTAGGCGAGTTCAAAGCCTTCGTCGGCCAAGAAGACCATCAGCGCCACGACCTATTTTCTCAACACCGATCGAAGATCAGCTGAGTGGAAATCAACCACATCGAACAGCTGATGCATCTCGCCCACATCAGACATCGCTCAAGTATGAAGCCTTGACACAACCAGGCGAATTGCATCCTCCGAACGCTCATGCTCCCAGACACGCACTACCGCCCACCCAGCTTCAATGAGCGCGCGATCTGCAATGCGGTCCCGCTCGACGTTCCGACGGAGCTTCGGTGTCCAGTACCACTCGTGGACGGTCGGATACCGTCCATGAATAGGGCACACATGCCAAAAGCACCCGTCTACAAAAACTGCAACCTTCTGCCGGGTGAACACGATGTCGGGACGGACTCGGACGCCATCTAAATCGATCCGGAAGTCCTTTCTGAATCGGCAACCCAACCTGTGCAATCCGCTCCTGAGCGTCACTTCCGGTTTCGAATCAGCCCGACGATTCGCACGCATATTCCGCGACCGTCCGTCGTTACTGGCGGTCGGACATCGGCCCGATTTCTGGACAGTCGAGCACCGGTTGCCGACGACTTGCGTCAAGGCACAGATCCAACAACTTGCACATCTCCATAGTAGACAAACCCACACCGACAGGCTCGACCGTTCTCTCGAATGCCCGGCCACCACACGGACGGAGCGGCTCAGTGCAGGAGGGTACTGCGACGCATAAGTTTCCCAGTTACCCAGGCCACTATCGTTGAACTGCGCACAACCACCGGGCGCGCTTACCGCCGACCTCCGACAGGGTCGCCTTGCCATCGCCGTGACCTGAAGGACAGTTGCCACCCGGCCGTCATTCGGGTCGAGCCGATTTGACTCAGGATCTACGCCCGAGGGAGTACAGGCCCGGCCGAGTTCGGTCCGGCGCCACATCGAAAGAGGCGGTCACAGCTGTTCCTCAGTCACACATCCAAGCGAAGGTAACCATCAACCGACACCCTCGACAAGCGAATGCGAGCGTTTGACTAGCCTACTGAGCGTGTCGGAGAACCCCCTACCTGAGCCTGATAGTCCGAACTGCTCGCCGCTGTGCGAAGAACCGAACTGCGGGCCATCTACCGTTTCCTTTACGAGCGGCGCTCCGCTCCCCCGACCATGAGCGAGATTGAGAGCCACCTCCGGGAAATATCCGGAATGAACAAGTCGCAACGCGGCCGCCGCGTCCGCGAGCTCTACCCGCTGTTCCGGATCGACAAGACACCGGGACGCGCGCCCGGCTATCTACTCATTTGCCGGAAGCACACGTCAGCAACCACCGCCGGAGTTGGCCGACGGGTTCGTGCACAGGTTCTGCAGCCTCAGCGTTGTGCCATGTGCGGACGCACGCCCCTGACTGACAAGGTCCGGCTCGTCGTCGACCACAAGCTCCCTAGAGCGTGGGGTGGCACCAATGATCTTGAGAACCTGCAGCCACTCTGTGAGGACTGCAACGGCGGCAAGAAGGACCACTTCAAGACCTTCGACCGCTATACAGACCAAATTCGTCAGGCCGCTACCCATGACGAGCCTCAGCGCCGAATCGGCGAACTGCTCCTCGCCTTCGGACCCGGAGTATGGATACCTTCCGACCTCATCGGCGCCGTCGCGAGTGCCAAAGAGTTCCAAGACGACTGGCAGCGACGCCTGCGAGACTTGCGATACATCGGCTGGGATTATTCACACCGCAACCAGCGCGAGAATGGACGTGTCAGGAGTTATTATCGCCTGACACGCTCCGCACCATGGCCACCAGACATCATCGGTGCCATCAAGGTCGAGTATGACCGACGCCAATACGACAAGCGCGTAAACCGGTCCTGAGACCTAGCTCGCCTAGCCAGAAATTTCCTGGTCAGTGATGAGCCGCCTCACGTCCAATCCCCGACGGGGTCACGAGTGCATAGTCCCAACAATCATGATCAAAGTCGGTCCATACCTCATAAGCTATTTCCGTCGGTCACAAGAATGCGGCCGCCGAGGCTAAATCTCGATCGAAATTCCATTCAGGACCCACTCAACACCCGAAAGTCAACCAAATTTAGACAGCCCCGGCAAACTGGCACCAATGCTCAGCGAGGAGGCCGGCCATGGCGAAGCCACTGCCTTCCGTTTCTAGCCACCACTGATATCTGAAAAGTAGCCCAAACTCGGGTCAGCCAAAGTACCCACAACGAGCCCGCGGTCCAGGAACCGATTGAACTCCTCGCAACTCGTTTCAGGCAACAAGGAACAACCATGACAAGCGGCCAAATTGCACGAGTCTGGCCCTTGCCCCTTCTCTCCGGCCTCCATGCAAACCGGATCCGTTGAGCACCAACGAGCCTCACTCATTGCACTTGCCATGACCGACCAAAAGCTGTCGGGTCGAGCCATTCGAACAAGACCGCCCATGGTTCCTTCAGAGTCGCCGGCTGCTGTGTAAATCAACAGACCAGCCATTCGACGGCTCGGGGTTTCGGAAATGTACAAGCGCTCACGCAGGGATGCCGAACTATACCCGCAGGTGAATATCAATTCATTGATTAATAGATGGCCCAGGGTATGTAGAAGGATAAATCTAGGGCTGATAGTCCGTTCTTGAAGTCCGCGCACCCGAGCGATGTCATCATACCGATCACCGATCTTCTGCGTCCGTCCGATAACCTCAAGCCGCCGCTCCCAGCTTTGAAGCCGCGGCTCATCGAGCTCCAGGTAAATCCCTTCGCCCTTCACAACGTAGGCGGGAAGCCAGTCGTTCGCGGTCGGTAGCTGCCGACGGCGCAATAGGTGCTTACCCGCGGATAGCTTCACGCCGTCGTCGCGCACCCGCGTAAACCCGCGCAGCACACGCGTCTCCCGTAGCACATCGATGCTACGAACCCGGTCGAGGACGTTCGTCAAATGAGCGTGGAGGCCCGGGTCCGTAGCAGTCAGATAGTCATCCTTCGGCTTCTCACGGAGTAGCTGATATTCGGGATGGCGCCATTCGTCGTTTCCGGTCAGAGTATCTGGATCCTGCCCGCCACCATCGTCGCCATCCCCGTCGCGGTCGCTATCAATACTCCCGCCGCCTTTCAGCTCGGCGCCAATACCAAACATGTCGTGGTAACCCGCAAGCAACTCGCGATCCGTGACCGGCTTGAACAACTCAAACGGCAGGTCCTCGCGAATCTGCATTGCAGTAACATCAGCCCCGGAAATGCGGTGCAGTATCCGCAGTACCGGCCTCACGTCAGCACGATTTAGTAGGTCGTGTAGTTCGGCACTAACCGCGCCGACCCGGCGAGGAAGGTAAATCGACGACTCCACCTTCGGAAAGTAGACGTTGCCCGCACCTCGCAACGCACCTCGCAATGGTTCCCCGCACAACCCATCAAGCTCCGCCAACCAGGGCCGAGCGCCTCCGCAATAGAACGGGTTGTCCTTGGATTCCAACTGGTCAGTTAGGTATGTGTGCTCACCCAGGTTGTCCCAGCGGGAGTTCATGATGCCGTCCATCGATCGCTCGGCACCGCAACCCTTCGCGAAGTGTCCTGAGTCACAGACAACTACCTGTCCATCCAGGCCGCCACCCCCACGAGACTCAAGCCTGAGGACGCCCTGGCACGTTGGCGAATGACTTCGATGAACCCACTCACGGAACGGGAAGTCATCGAGGTGCCCCCGAGAGCAGATCGAAACGAAGGGGACTTGCGACATCCGTGGCGGCTTCCATTTGGCACTGGCAGGTTCCTGCCTATGCCTCGGGTCAGGACATTCGACGGGTTGGGCCATCGTCAGAGGGCTGCGCTCCAACCGCTTGCAGTACATACAGAAAGACCACCGAGGGAAGCGGAGGACAGGGACTTTCAAGTTGGTGTTCCTATGGTCCGCCCCCTTCTGACGATGCCGAAAATCGGGTGGCAGACGGAACTCGCTCACCCGCAAACGGGCTTCCAAGCGCCAATCCTGAACCCGGTACTCGCTTGGCTCCAGCATCGCGGAGTCGTCCACCTCGAACCAATGGTCAAGGCCGGCCGTGATGACTGAGGTACCATCCACCAGAATGCTCATGGCGCCGACACCAAACGGGCTAACCAGCTGTGCGCGGCGGATACTCCCCGAGCTCATTCCCTACCCTCCTCATCCGCAACAAATTCCTCGCGGTTATATGCCAGCGATATCTCTAAACGACACTCCGCATCCACATTGCGCATACTCGTGGGTACGTCCCATATGTTTGCTTTCGCGCTCAAATCGGGCAGTGTTCCGGCATAGCGCATCAACCCCTGTTTCGGATCACCCCCAATCACATTGGCACTCCAATCGGTGCGGTCCCACCTCTGCCACTCGTCAGCGCGCTTGCGCTGCATCCTCTCAAGGGCAGGAAGCTCGTCCGCGTCCGCGATGGCTGCCCTGGTGCGCAAGAGCTCGATAGCTTCGTCGTACTCGTCCCGCGGGAATGGGTAGGGCGGCAACCCAAGCCCGGCCACCTGCCGAATGTGCGAAACCGCGGCGGCATGCATCGCCCGGCGAAGTACAGGCATTGCGAACGGCGTCACGGACGTCGGCTCGACCTGCGCATATAGCCGCTGGTGGTATGTCCGGAAGCGCTCGTAGTGACTGCGGTCGCGAGGCTTGGCTGCACCATAGATCGTAATCACGAGACCAGGACTGCGATCCGGGCGCCGACCGACCCGACCACTCACCTGGATGTACTGTGCGGTCGTCTTCGGCTGACCCACAATGGTCATTAGACCGAGTCGGTCAATGTCAATGCCGACTTCAATGATGTTTGAAGCCAAGCAGATGTCCACGCAGCCCGGGCTACCGTAGTTGAGCTGGAGCTGCTCGATGGCCTTCGGAATATCATCGCTCCGCCGACGACTCGTTAGCTCCATTGGGGTCCGCGGCCAGCGTGGCGACGTCAGCCCCTCTCGGCGGCGAAGTCCTGTCAGATAGTCCGGAATGTCGGACTGGATAAGGGAAACGGTATTCCCTAGTTCGCGAAGGCTATTGAGGAAGTTGAGATTGGTCCAATAGCCATCCCGGTCTTCCTCCGGAACACTGACGGCACCCTGCAGCGTAGCGGCAGCTACGCGGACCTGGACAGTCTGGGTCGAACCTAGCGACGCGCTCATAACACCGAGGTAGAGGCGACCAGGCTCAGGACGGCCGTCGTCCAAAGTTGCAGGCTCTGCGAAGAAGGAGTGACCTTCTTCAAGGCCCTGCGGCGGGAACAGTGCAACGTGCTCACGCCCAAACAAGCCACGGATCTGGTCCTCGTAGCGTCGAATCGTCGCAGTTGACGCAATGATCTTCGGCGGCACGGGGTCAATGCCGCGCTTGTCAGTGCACAAGTCATCGATCACAGGCTCGTACAGCCCGACCATCGATCCGAGCGGTCCGGAGATCAGATGCAGCTCATCTTGAATGATGAGACCTGGAGGAGAGACCTTCCGAGTGCCGTCACCATCGAGCCCGAATATGGGACGAGCATCAGGACGCCAGGCCAGCATGGCGAACTTGTCAACTGTCCCAATCACTATCGACGGCCTCGAGTCGTAGATGTCCTGATCAACGACGTGAATCGGCAGCTTCCGTCGGCCACCGAAACGGCATTCGCTGTCGAGGCACCGGAACTCTACCCTCTTGCCGACCTGCTCATATCCGATAACGTCCTGCCCACCTTTGACCTTCGGTTTAGGCCCCATCGCTGTTCCACACCACGGACAACGCAAGAGGAGGAACTTATTCTGAGCGAAATGGTCGCGCTTTAGCAGGCGGAGATTTTCAAGCGCCTGGTCCCAGGTATTGGGTGTCGACGTTCCACCCAACCAGATACCGATACCGAAGGGCGAAGCTCCCAGTTCGTCCTCGTTCTTGGATCGAATATCCTCCAAAACACATACGAGCGCAGCGGCGCGCAGGAACTGCTGGGCGGTGAGCAGCCGCAGGGTATAGCGCATCAACGTGTCAGTTCCAGCATCCTCTCGATCTCGGAGCCGTCGAGCGAGCAAGCTCAGCGATGAAGCGCCCAGATAGGCTTCCGTCTTCCCACCGCCAGTCGGGAAGAAGATCAAGTCGACTCTGTCCCGGCTCTGCAGCGAAGGGTCAATGAGTTCCGGCAAACTTGCGAGCACGAAAGCAATCTGGAACGGACGCCAGTTTCCCTTGCCAGGCAAGGGGATCGGTGCTGGATGGGGGCTCGGAATATAGAGGCGCCCATCCTTCATGCGCTCAACCTCACGCCGATCGAAACTGGCGCGGATCTGTTGGTACAGCATCGCTTGGTTGGCTAGCTGGAATGCCCGAACAGCGACAGGGTCAGTCGTCGCGAGCTTCCACCCCATCTTCATTCGTTCGAGTGCCTCACGGCACAATCGCATATGGCGCTTGGCAGCACACTGGAATTGGGGTAGCAACGAGCTTATCTCGGCCTCACGGGCTATGATCCACTCCTCATAAAGCCTCAGAACCGTATCGACCTGGGCACGGCCGACAGCAGTCCCCTTGGCAAGTTCATCCATGCTTACTGTCACCGCCTGACGACTTCCATCCTTGGCGGTCACGTAGACATTCGGCGTCAGACTGAGAACCTGATAGGCGGGAAGCGGATCGACCCAAACGGCACTTGCAGTCGTTTCCAAGGTGACCGACCAGTTGGCGGCACAGCCATGTCCGATCGCATATGTACGGCAGTTCCGGTAAAGGAGCGCGATCGACTGCTCTTCCTTGTCGGGATCGTGTTGCTCGACGTCAGGATACGGCGTAATTGTAATTCCGTTTCCCGGCACGGCCCGGAACCCCATCTGAAACAGCGCGGCTGAAGGTCCGCTCCCTGGTGCTGAGTTGCGCACCGCCAAGGTGACCAGGCGGAGTTGCGAGTCTGAGGGCTGCCCAGGCACAGGTCGACTGAAGACCTGGAGTCTCGGCGCGACACGAACACCGTCAATTGGGCTGAGCGGGATCGTCTTCAGACGATTCGTCTCGTCGAACAGCACGGAACCCGGCACCGTTCCAGTGAGCTCGAACGGGCGGCGCACCCACCATGTCCGCGGCTTACGGAGCCCAGGAAAGTTCACAGAGATCCGGTCGTAGTAGGCGCCGACCACGGTGACCGCCAGGGTTCCCGTCACTACGACGTCGCACTGGAAGGAGATCGCCATTGCAGACGGCTTGAACGAGTTTGCATCAGAGAGGTCAAAGTCATCGCCGTCCGCTTCACCCCTATTCGCTACAACGCCCTTTACCTCAATCTCGACAGTCGGCTCGGATAGAGCTTCGCCACTGTCGCTCAAACCGATAATGCCAGCAAGCTCGTCGCCTTCCTGGTGGCCAGACTCGCCTAGGAGTTCGGTACCGCGCGCGGCGGAGCCGGCGAAGAGGATCCCAATCCCGTAGCGCCTTAGCGGGTCGGACTCGGTCAGGATTTCCTGCCCGGTGTCGGCCTCATGCCATAGGCCCCAGCTATCTTCACTCGTATCGAAATGTACTGACCCCGAAGAACAATCCAGCGGCCTGCCGCGCGGCAACTCGTCGGCCGGAGGGCCGAACAGTTCCCTTCGAACCGCAGCCTCCATGATCGCGCGTGCGTCGACCCCTGTCATAGCTTTCCTCCGTAGGCAGCGCGCAGTGTCTGGGCCTCAATCAAGATAGTGAGACGATCTGTCGCACGAGTCATTCCGATATACAGTAGTGCTTCAAAACTCGGCGTGTTTGTTCTATCGAGATCCGTGATAATGATCGCAGGCGCATCCAAGCCCTTAAAAGCGTGGATCGTGCTGTATCGCAGTTGTCCTGGCCGCGGCGATTCTCCATTGGCCGCGCGGAGTATCTGCCGCAGCCAAGGATCTGTGGTCGTTTCAGCAGTCGCGCCCTGCCGACGAGGGCTCAGCACGACGATCTCGTCCAAACCATAGCCCCCGTCCCTGAGTTGACGTACAGCATCGGCCAATGCCACCGATTGATCGGCTCCGGATTGGTACGTCACGAAATCTGGATCGATGCCGTCATCAAGCCGACGGAAGCGTCGGTAACCCGGAACCATCTGGCTGAGCTTCTTGACGACTGTACCGATGCGCGGAAGGTTCCGGCAGTTGACGTTCAGACTGTATGTCGACGGTTCATTCAGGCGCTGGCGCAGCAGAGTTCGCCCGTCGCCAATCTCGTAGATCGCCTGCCTTTCAAAGTCGCCGAAGAGCAGAACTCGCCCTTCACAAAGCCCTCCATTTACCAAGAGATCCAGCACATCAAGAATGGATCCGCGGGCGAGATCCTGAACCTCGTCCACGATGAGAAAATCGGCTGTTTCCCCTTCTCCCCGATCAAGGAGTGCTTCAAGCGCGAGCTCGGGCAGTTCATGCTCCCAGAAGTCGGGTCCGGCGCCAGCCGGCACCGATACGTCGGCGAGCCGCAGCGCTTCCTGATGAAAGGTACCCGTGCGGAGTCCCTCAATGTTTGCTGTGTCTCGCGTCAGTCGTTGGCCAAGCAACCGGTTGAAGCACAGAAGACGTCCAGTACGACCGAGTGCGCATTCCCGGCGCGCAGCCTCCAACGCGAGCCAAGTCTTGCCAGACCCCGCGGGACCAGTGAAGAGGACAGCGCGGTTATCCTGCATGCTGTCCAACGCGTCGTATTGTTCTCCAATGAAGGCTGACAGTTGCGCATCGCGGGCCCGGCGAAGGTCAGCGGGAACAGTCACGGCCTCAAACCTCGGACGCAACACCGAGGCAATCTGCCGCGATGCCGCCTCATCCGGGCCCACCCCGCCATATCCAAATCCAGTAAGCTTGCTCGCCAGATGATTAGTCCCCGCCACCAGAACTCGGAGAACAGCCACGTCGACACCAGAACGCAGATCTCCTGAATCCAGAAGCTGCCAATCATGCCATTCGGGGCTCGGCGGCAGCATCGTACGAGCCCGGACATGGGTGAACCAGACGGCGTCGATTACAGGGATGGAGTATAGGTCGACGTGGCGTGATGTCAGATAGCCGCGGAGACTGTACATCGCTTCGCTGACCTGCTGGAATGGCCCTCGCAAACTTGGTGCCTGAAGGCCGAGTTTCCAGCGGCCATCCGGCATGCGCTCAACGGAGGAGTGCGATTTCACCTCAATGACAAGAACACCGCGGGCGGGCACGATTACGACAAAGTCCGCTTCCCCCTTGACTTGTCGTATGTGCGAGGCAATTGCCAAAGAGTGAAGCACTATCCAGTCGTCCGTACCTGGGCTGGATGCCAGCGCATTGAATAGTGCTCGTTCGCCTGGCGGCGCGTCCTGCGGGCAATACGGGGGCATCATTCGAGCCATCTCGCACCCCTATCCACAAATGGCACGCGTGCATCGTGCCTCGGAACAACTTCCGCGTGTGGCGATATCGCGAGTACCCGGGTTGCGACCACTCCACGGAACCCCCCCGCCTCCAATTCGAGATGGAGATGACCATCCCGCTCCAGGACGACCATGTCAGCTGCACCAACGGCCTGCTCAAGCTGATTAGCAATATTGGCACTCGCTCGCGCCCGCGCTCGGCGTAGTTCACTCGCCAAGCTCCAGATTGGGTTTGTCGGCAGACCGAGCCACTCAAGCAGGATCTCAAAGTCGCGGTCACTCTGGGGTCGCGCCAACGTCGGCTCAATCCAGGCTCGCACTCGGTCACGCGTACGAAGCCCCCGCTTGGCAAGCTCGCTCGCGACCACAGCCTGACCATGTTGGTTCAAGCGGGACTGCAGCTCTCCCTTCCACCGCGCCTGGGAGGCCACAGCCACCGACGCCCGATCACCCATAACTTTCAGCGCGGCATCGTAGAGTACTCGTCGTTCCGTTACTCCGTCGCGAAGCAGTAAGTACGTACCTCGGCTAACTTCGGGCACGCCAACATATGCAACTCGCTCCCCCCCCGGCTGTGCGGGGTCGACTGCACGGATTCTCTCGCCGTCATCGAGCAGGATCGCGTACCCACCGCTCAGCAAAACCCGACGAGCTATCACCTCGTCTGAATTAGGTTCTCTCCCTATTGCATCCGGCACAGCCCAGACCGGCTGCGGTACGAGGTCGGCTTCCGTGACCACGTGGGAGGTCATCTCTATCATGGATGACTCTGATGTATCGCCGACAGTGAACATCCGCGCCTTGACCTTGACGGAGCATTCGGCGTACGTAGCAAGTTCCGAACGAGGGATCGATCGATCCCGAACCCAGGATGGAACAAAATAGGACAACGCTTCTGTCGTCGGGGCCGTCACAATAGACGAAGGGAAGAAGCTCGGAGGCCCCACTGCATAGCCCTGATCAACGAAGACTTGATCATGCACGAGCCGACCGGCAACTCGGACGGCAACACCAAGCGGCCCGAGCCAGCTTTCGAGCCCAGCGGCAGCCGCCCCGCTGGCTGCTATCACCACACAATTCTCTGGACCCACCTCCTGAATCGACTCGACGAGGAAACCGCCAATAGCTGGGTCGTTGGTCACAACCTCGCGCGCGGAAGCTGCTAGTTCCTGGAGCACCCTTTGAACTATCGGCGAAACGGCTGCCTGGATCGTGTCTGCTTCTCCCTCAACGTCATTCGCCACTTGCCGGAGCGGCAGACTGTACTTCAGAGGCTGGGGATTCGTGGCCAGGCGCCAGCGCAGTGCCTTGGCAGCCCCTAACAGATCCTCAAGCAACCCCGACTCGTCGGCTCGAGTGAGCGTCAACAGTTGGACGACAGCAGTGTCGACGCGTGTGCTAACGGGATCGCCCACAGAAATCACCTCGACACCGTTGGCCACTTGTCCAGCCACCCTTTGATAGCGAGCGTTCAACTGCTCAATCCGCCTCATAGCGCAACCCAGAATCCCAAGGCTTCAACCCCAGATGGCGGCGTCCATCGTATGTCGTGCTTGAGCAGCAGCGGCACGCCCCGGGAGTTCCGATAGTGAACCAAGAGCTCAGCTGCTGACTGATCAGCAATGCTCCGGTCCAGTACAGCAATCACGACGTTCGACTCAATCGCGGGCAAGTATTTAACTGCTGTCGCCCCGTCGAGGACGACAGCCCGCAGACCTGGCGCGAGCGGAAGCTCCTCCTCGAGGCGAGCGGCGGCGTACAAACGGGTCGACCAGGTTGCGGCAGTTAGATCTTCGGGCATGAGGATGTTCGCAATCGACTCTTGTTCACTTCCACGACCAAGAAGGCCGGCAATGTCCTCACGTAGCCACCGCAGCGTGCCGATTAGCGCGAGATCAGCAGGCGGATCACAAATACGTGCGGGCCAATCTGCAGCCAGGCCAGCCATCCTGCTAATAATTCCGGGTTCCGCGACTCGCACACTGCGCGGTGCCGCCAGCTTCGAAAGCGCAGTTATGGCCAGAATTTTGTCCAGCTTCCACTCGTAGCCCAGACATAGCCGGTCACGCTCCTCATCAACGCCCCGGAAGTAATCTGTGACGACCTTCGCCGGCGTAACAACACGAACGGGCGTGCCGAACATGAGCGAAGAAGCCGTCTCACGGACAGGCTTCAGCGCCGGCGCCGACGACGCCATCATCCAGCCACAACCGATCAGAGTTGCCGCGAAACCCCGTTCAGGAACAGATATCGCGATCACCAGCTGTCGGCCAGGATTCGCGATTGACCAACTCGCGGCATGACTACCAAGATCAATGAGGCGACCAATCCACGGGGCCGATACCGCGTACGCGAATGGATCTTCTGCCAGGGAAAGACTGAGCTGCGCACCTCCGGACATGTCAGACATCGGAATCCGTTTTGACACCAGCAGACTCGCGGCCAGCGCCATCATCCTCAACTAACAGCGGATTGCGTATCACGATGCCACCTCACACGGGATCAATAGAGCCTATTGGATCGATCACGCACCGGCGCCATAGCAAGCGAAGAGCGCTGCTGGCCGGGCGGCGTGTCTCGATTCAGGTTGAGCAGGTCGCCATGCGTCATGCTTGGCCATTCAACACCCTCACTGCATCTCAGACGACGTTGACGGTGGTGGTGACACCGACCTCCCGGTAGCGCCACCCACGTCAAGACAATGATCCCGTTCGGGCTGCGACACTAAACCGAGGCGCGCGGAATGCTGCGCGTGTATGCGTGCCTACGATCCGCCACATACCCTCAGAGCAGTCTCGTTGTGGCAGGCACGAATCGGCGCTCCGAGTACAACCAAAGTCCTCAAGCTTGAGAGGATCTCATACAGTCACTTGCCACTGGGAACTGTCGAAGCGAGACAGATTTCAGCGCATTGCCTTCGCTCACACCTGGCTGTCGCGTGCGACACTCGCCGAATCTGCATGCGTGAACAATACTATTCAGTCTCCTCAGTCACCCCGTAATGAACCGCCCTGCCACGATTATGTCGGTCGAATGACCGACATAATCCCCTCGGACTCCCGGTGGACAGACGGCCGAAGCGGCGGCACGTGAGCGCACAGCAACGAGGGCAGCCGACTTCCGACCTAGAGATCTTCGGCCGTTCGCCCGGACCAGGCCGGAACCCACCGCCGCCCGCGATCCCGGGCAACGATCCAGCGCTTCGCCGCAACGCCTGTCGCCGTGACTGTTCAAGYCGTCCGCCACTCGGCTACCGGAAAGCCGTTCACCAGCCGATGTAGTCCAGAGGCACAGATTTGTCAGTGCCCCGCGATATCGTGATTTCGCACCACGTCGGGGGACGGAATCGGTGACGATCGCGACGCAACCGCGGCTCGGCCGCGAGAGGGGTGGCTTGTGTCCGACTTCGACAGTTTCGACGACTCCGTCGATCACGCCTGGCAGCACTTCCAGTCCGGCCTCGCCGACCACCTCGGCGCAATGGACACCACTGCGTCCCTCGTCCTGCAGTCGCTCGGACCCGGCACCGGCGATGGCCACACCGCTCTTGTTCGCTTCCTCGTCAACGACGGCCGGGTGTCATGTTGGGTGCCCGCGAACGGCGACTCCGAGACTCGGCACGCACCGACCGCCGCTGCCGAGACTCGACTCGTCGACCTTGGCTGGGCGCTTTCCGATCGGTCGAGCGACGGCGAGGGACTCCGCTTCTACTGGGTCGCCCAGCCGCGACGACGGGCGGACCAGTTGGCTGCGATGTCCGTGACGGCGCTGCGTGAGGTGTGGAACGTGCTGCACCCGAGCTTCCTTCGGGCCGGCACTACAGGCCGACCGGCCGAACTTCCGTTCGCCGCCAACTACTCCCGGGAGGACCTCCCGGCCGCCCCGGACCCGGAACCCAATGCCGAAGCGGCCCAAGGAATCGTCTTCCCGCGCGATCGCGTCCATCTCCGGGAACTCGTCGGCGAATTCCTCGACCGGTACTCCGAGGATCGTCCGTTCACCGATGCCGACGGGGACTTCGAGCTGAGGTTCGAGAAGATGGCCGTGTTCGTGAAGGCGCACCCGACCGAGCCCTACGTGCAGATCTGGGTTCCCCTGCTGCACTGGATCAGCAACCGAACCCGGGCAGCGGAGGTCGTCGCCGAACTCAACGCCGAGTGGCCGCTGATCAAGTTCGTCCTCATCGAGGACCGACTGTGTGCCTCGATCAACGTCATGGCGCAGCCGTTCGTCCCACGGCACCTGGAGGACATGCTCGGACGCATGTCGGCGTTCCTCGCCACCTTCGACGACGAGTTCACGACCCGGTTCGGCGCGGTCACCTACCTTCGCCCACCAGAGACGGTCACCGAGCACGAGTGCGAACCGGAGTTCCCGCCCGGCCTGATGGCGGTGATCGACCTCGGGCCGGACGCCGCCGGAGCCCTGGGCGCCCGCCGAGTCGCCGAGGCCTGCGGCTACGACCGCAACACCCTCCTCGAGTACATCCACATCAGCTCCGAGCAGGAAGCGGAGTGGCGGGGACACGAGGAAGCGGCGCGTCGGTCTCCCGACCGGGAGGACCTCGAACTCTGCGAGAGCGAGGCCAAAGGCTGGTCCCTGACCACCGAGTGCCTGCGGGCGGCCCTGCGACTGGTCGACTCGCCTGGCCGGCACCGCGCACCCGATCCGACGCCGGAGCCCCACCAGCCGGACATGTTCGGCAACCCGACCGAGCCGACGCTATTCGACGAACCGACCTGACCGTCGCAGCGAAATACGAGGCGACGAGCGAACCACAATCCGCGGGTCCGATAGTCTTCACCCCGCGGCCCGACGGACTTCCGCTGTGATTCACAGCCACGGACATGCCCCCACCCGCACGACTCGATTCGTGCTGCCCGGGGGACTCCACCGTGACATTGCTTCGTACGTCGGCGAACCGTCTTGCCGGCATCGCTCATCCCGATTCGTTGGCGGAGCAACTGTTGGAACAGATGCTGTTCAAGACCGGCCGCCGTGCCAGCGCGGCCGAGCAGAAGTCCTGGAGCCGAAGCCTGCCAGTGCTGGCCCACGACCTCGTCGAGGCCGACCTCGGCGACGTCGAGATGCTGGTCGAGTACCACCTCCCTCTCACCTCCCAACGCGCCGACGTCGTCCTGGCGGGCACCCACCCCTCATCGGGAGCGCCCTCCTACGTCGTCGTCGAGTTGAAGCAGTGGTCGTCCGCGTACCGGTACGAGGACAACCCGGATCTGGTCGAGGTACCCGGGATGCCGGGTGGGCCGAAGCTTCACCCGGTGGCCCAGGTGAAGGGGTACTGCGACTACCTCGCGGACTTTGCCAAGTCGATCGCGGACCAGCCGGACGCGTTGGCAGGAATGGCGTACCTGCACAACGCGTCTGACCCCGCGACGGTGTCCGACCTCCGCACCTTCCCCACCTGCGTCACCGGACGGCTCTTCACCGCCGCCGACCGCGCCGACATGATTGCCTTCCTGCGGACCCGCCTCGCCACCGGCGCCGCGGGCCACTCCGCCGGCGATTCGCTCATGCGGTCCGCGGTTGCCCCGTCACAGCAGTTGCTCAAGGTTGCGGCCGCCGAGGTGCGGGACCGCCCACAGTTCCATCTGCTCGGAAACCAGCAGCTCGCCGTCGACCTGGTCCTGCACGCCGTCGAGCAGGCCCGGTCCGCGGACAGCAAGCGGGTCGTCATCGTCACCGGAGGGCCTGGCAGCGGCAAGAGTGTCATCGCGCTGTCACTGGTCGGCGAGCTCGCCCGCCGCGGCCGAACAGTGCTGCACGCGACCGGATCCCGGTCGTTCACCCAGACACTCCGCAAGGTGGCCGGACACCGCGCACCCCGAGTTCAGAAGATGTTCAAGTACTTCAACCAGTTCATGACGGCGGAGCGCAACGGTCTCGACGTCCTGATCCTCGACGAGGCCCACCGCATTCGCGAGACCTCGGTCGACCGGTACACCAAGGCGGAACTGCGCACCGACCGGCCGCAGATCGACGAACTCATCGCCGCGGCCCGGGTTCCGGTGTTCCTCCTCGACGAGCACCAGGTGGTGCGGCCCGGCGAGATGGGGTCGCTCGAACAGGTGCAGAGCCATGCCCGGTCGCTGGGTCTCGAGACCCAGCACGTGCACCTCGGCGAGCAGTTCCGCTGCGGCGGCAGCGAGGAGTACGTCCTCTGGGTCAAACGTCTCCTCGGCCTCGTCGAGGGCGGACCGTACGCGTGGAAGGGCGACCCCCAGTTCGCGGTGCGTGTCGCCGACAGCCCGCAGGAGCTCGAGCACCTGCTGTCGCAGCAGGTCGACGGTGGCTACTCCGCCCGGATGACCGCGGGATACTGCTGGCCCTGGAGCGACGCCCGCAAGGACGGCAGCCTGGTCCCCGACGTCACGATCGGCGGCTGGGCCAGGCCCTGGAACAGCAAGAGCGACAGGCGGATCGGCGATGCCCCGCCGGCTCCGCTGTGGGCGACGGAGGACGGCGGCTTCGACCAGGTCGGATGCGTCTACACCGCGCAGGGGTTCGAGTACGACTGGAACGGCGTGATCCTCGGGCCCGACCTGGTGTGGCGCGACGGCCACTTCACCACTGTCCATGCGGCGAACCGAGACCCCGACATGAAGAACTCGAAGAAGGTCAGCGACCTCCGATTCGACCGACTCGTCCGCAACGTCTACAAGGTCCTGCTCACCCGCGGAATGGTCGGGACGGTCATCTACTCCACCGACGAACGAACCCGAGCGGCTCTGCGGGAACTCATCGGCACCTGACGCGCGGCCGGCGAATCCGGCCGCCACACACGAACGACAGCAAGACACGAACAAGACGAGCACGGCCCGACAGGCTTCCGCTGCAGGACATGCCTCCACCCGGTGCGATACCGGATAGGCGCATGGGCGTTGACGAGTTGGATTGTCAAGATCGGCAAGGACACCCCTCAGCACTGGGGATTTGCACGCGATGACCGGTTCTGGGATGTCCGGGAACCCGGTTCGTTCAGGAAGATCGAGCCCGGCGACAACATCTTCTTCTGGCTCTCCGGTTCGGGATTCACCTCCTGGGTCCGCGCGACCTCGTCGCTCTACGTCATCGGAGCCCAGTCCCGGCCGGCGCACTGGATCGACGTCGCCACCGGCGGCTACACCCACCGCTTCGAGTTCGAGCTGGTCAGCGAGGACGTCGCGCACCCGGCGACCTGGGGCGAGCTGCAACAGGCCGCCGGCCGAAACTACGCACCGCCCGCCCCCGCGAACCCGGTGGCCGAACCCGCGGCCGAGTCCTTTCTGCGCGCTCGGTTCGGCAGCCACGCCGACGACACCGCCTTCGCGACGGTCACCGTCGAGTACTCCCCAGGCGACGACATGCGCGACCGCGCGGTGCGCCAGATCGCGTTGCGGCGCGGTCAGGCACGCTTCCGGAACTCGCTGCTCGTGGCGTACGGCAACAGCTGCGCCGTCACCGGCTCCGCCGTGACGTCGGTCCTGGAGGCCGCGCACATCGACCGCTACTACGGCGACCACACGAACCACGTGAGGAACGGACTCCTGCTCCGCTCCGACATCCACACGCTGTTCGACCTCGGCGCACTCACCGTCTCCGAGTCGCGAACCATTCAGCTGGCGCCCTGGCTGCGCGACACCGAGTACGCGGACCTTCACGACCAGCCGCTTCGGGTGCCGTCGGACCCGATCAAGCACCCGGACCCGGAGGCACTCACTCGACACCGGCAGGCATGCCAATGGCTGTAGCGGCCAGCCCGACGACGCCCGCCGGCACTCCAGCCGTTCACCAGCCCGTCACCTCGCCCGACCCCCGCCTCGACCGGCCCCCGCGATACCGTGGACCCATACACGCCCACCACCGACATCGACGACCGGCCCGTATCCCGGACCGGCGCCGGACAGGGGAACCATGACCGAGCTCGACTCCCAGGACCAGCTGCTGCGCATCGACGGCGAGCTCGCGGTGGCCACCGACGGACACGACCAGCTGCACGCCCTGTGCCTGCGGACCCTGGCCGAGCTGCTGGGCAGCGAGCCGGACGTCGACGAGGACGGCGACATCGCGATCCCGGTCCACGGCTTCGTGGTGTACGTGACGGTCGCGGACGACGGCCCGCAGCTGCACGTGTGGTCCTCCATCCTCACCGGCCTCGGTGACCGGGCACGCGCCGCGGAGGCGCTCACCGACCTCGCGCTCGAGTGGCCGCGCCTGCGCTTCGTGTTCAGCGACGACCACCTGCTGGTCTCGACGATCCTCGACGCCGAGCCGTTCGCCCCGCAGCACCTGATCAACCTGGTCGACGAGATGCACGAGCTCACCCACGACCTCGACGACGAGCTCGCGGAGCGGTTCGGCGGCACCCTCGACTGCGACACCGAGGACGACTCCTACGCCGGCGGCTGCGGGGGCTGCGGCGACGACTGTGACTGCGACTGCGGCGACACCGACGACGGCCACCTCGACATCACCGCGGTGAACCCCAGCAAGTAGCAACGGCCACGCGCGACCGGGATCCCAAGCGGGTCACCGGTCGCGCGGCCCGCTCGTCACATCACGCCCCGTCGGAGAATCGAGCGGCAGCCGCAGCGTGAACACGGTGACGTCGGCCACCCGCCGGACGTCGATCGTCCCGCGGTGCAGCCGCGCGTTCTCCAGCGCCAGCGACAGCCCGAGCCCGCTGCCCTCGCTGCGCCCACGCGCGGTGTCCACCTTGAAGAACCGCTCGAAGATCTCCGCCCGGTGCTCCTCCGGCACCCCRGCCCCGTGGTCACGCACCTCGACCACCGCCTCGTCGGCCTCCCGCCGCACGCGCACCTCGACGGGGTCGGCGCCGTGCCGTAGGGCGTTCCCGACCAGGTTCGCGACCACGACCTCCAGCCGGCGCGCGTCCCCTCGCACCGGCACCGGCACGGACGCCGACACCGGGACCCGGTCCTCCCAGCCCCGCGCGGTCAGCGTGCCGCGCACCAGCTCCGTCAGGTCCACGTCCGCCAGGTCCAGCCGCGCCCGGCCCACATCGTGCCGCGACATCTCGATCAGGTCCTCGACCAGCCGCGCCAGCTTGTCGATCTCCTCGCCGACGATCCGGGCAGCCGCGCCGGTGTCCGCGGGCAGCCGGTCCGCCTCCTCGCGGAGGATCTCCCCCACCGGCACCAGCGCCGCCAACGGGGTCCGCAGCTCGTGGGAGACGTCCGCGACGAACCGGCGCGACTGCGACTCCGACGCCGTCAGCCGCGTGATCGCCGAACCGTGTTGGCGCATCATCTCGTTGAACGTCTCGGTCACCCGGGCCAGCTCCGTGACGCCCACCTCCGGCAGCCGCACGTCCAGGTCACCCGCGGCGGCCTGCGCGGCGGCGTCGTCGAGCCGGCGCAGCGGCCGCACCAGCGTCGAGGCGATCCACCAGCCGAGCAGCCCGCAGATCACCATCCCGGCCGTCAGGGTCACCGCGACGATCCGGATCAGGCTGTCGAACTTCTCCTGCACCCCGACGAGCGGCCGAATCGCGTACGCCTTCACCAGTTCCCGCTCCGGCCCCGCCCCGGGGTACGCGGTGTTCGCCACCTCGAACGACATGCCCAGCAGGATCCGCTGGGAGTCGAGCCGCTGGAACCGCACCAGCCGCACCGAGTCGAGTCCCGCGGCGAAGCTCGCGCTGATCTGCGAGGGATCGACCGAACCCCGGCGCACCACCTGCCCGTCCACCACTGCGGTGACGTCGCCCGGGACGAACCGTTCCAGCCCGGCCGGGTCCGTGGTGTCCACCTGCGCGCCGTACAGGGGGGCCATGTCGTCCCGGAACTCGGCGATCGCCACGTCCTGCGCATTCGTGTACACCCACGATCGCGCGGCGATCGCCAACGCGACCGCCGTCGACCCCGCCACCACGGCCACCGCGACCACGAACACCAGGACGAAGCGGGCCTTGAGTCCGCCGAGCCCGAATCTCACGGGGACGGCACGAATCGGTAACCGAACCCGCGGACGGTCTCGACGATCCGAGGCTCGGAAGGGTCGTCCTCGACCTTCGCACGCAGCCGCTGGATCGCCGCGTCCACCAGCCGGGAGTCGCCGAGGTAGTCCTGGTCCCACGCCGACGCGAGCAACTGCCGGCGGCTGAGCACCTGCCCGGGATTCTCCGACAGCACCAGCAGCAGCCGGATCTCGGTCGGGGTGAGGGCGATCGGGACGCCGTTGCGGCGCACCCGCAGCGACCGCCGGTCGATGTCGAGGACCGCACCGCTCGCGGCGGCGGGCGCGGGAGCGGGCGGTGCGGCCGTCGGCGACGGGGCGGGCGCCGCGACGACGGTGCGCCGGAGCACCGCCTTGATCCGGGCGTCGAGTACCCGCGGCGTCACCGGCTTCACCACGTAGTCGTCGGCACCCGCCTCCAGGCCGGCGACGGTGTCGACGTCGTCGGAGCGGGCGGTCAGGATCACGATCGGCACCGCACTCATCGCACGCACCCGGCGGCAGATCTCGTAGCCGTCGGCGCCGGGCAACCCGAGGTCGAGCAGGATCAGGTCGGTCTCGGCGATCTCCGCCGACAGGTCGGTGTTGCCGTCCGCCAGGTGCCGGACGTGATGCCCCAGCCTGCTCAGCCCGAGCCGCATGGCCTCGGCCACGGCCGGGTCGTCCTCGATGAGGAGAATGCTTGCCACGTGTCGGCCACCTTCGTCGAGTGCGCTCCTGCCGCTGGTCACGATGCTACCGCCGCCCACGCACCGAACCCCCGCCACGCTCACCACCGGCCGTCGACGGTCAGCCGTTCCTGGCGGGGATCGGACAGCGGGCTGAGCGGCTCGGGAGCGCTGTCGGACGCATCGGTGGTGGTGACCGCGGACGCGATCAGCGTGAAGCAGCCGACGATCAGCAACGCCCCCAGGGCGTCGCTCGGCCGGTGCCAGCGCAGCACCACCACCGTCACGGCGGTACCCATCGTGAGCAGCGCCGTGTTCACCAGCACCACCGGCCGCCACCGCCGCGGCGTCACCAGCACCGCCGTGCAGCCCACGGCGGCGACCGCGGTGAGGGTGCCGCTGGGGAACGAGTTGTGCATCACCAGCCCGTCCAGGCTCGGCCGGTCCAGCGATCGTTTGAGCCACCAGGCCGTCACGATCGGTCCGCAGGTGACCACCGCCACCCGCGCGGCCAGCCGCACCGGTTGCTCCTCCATCATCACCAGCAGCACGACGAGCACGCCACCGACGAGCAGGAACGGGACGATCATCCCCACGAACACGGCGGAGAACCCGGAGGCCGACGAGGCGGACGCGCGGACCATCAGGGCCTGGTCGACCACCTGTCCCCCGGTGGTGCGGACGGCGAGCCCGAATACGAGAAGGCCGGCGACGCCCAGCGCGAACGCGGCCGACAGCCGCTGGGGCCGGACCCGGACACGGCGGTTGAGAATGTTCATGCCACCGAGGCTGCCGACGCCCTGTCACGACGCCGCCGCAACAGCGCGCCACCCCGGACACGGATTGTCACGATGTCGTGACACGGCTGTCGCACGCGTCACCCGGCCGAGGCGTCGGGCAGYTGCTCCGGGCAGCCGCCGTCTGCGGACCCGATCAGTTCGAAGTGCCACATCTCGTTGGCGTACACCTGGCACAACCCGTGCGTGGCGCCGTAGCGGATCATCCAGTCGGCGGCCGCAGTCGGGCCGATGTCGACGGCGGTGCCCGCGACGTGCCGGGAGAGCTCGGGCGTGCTGACGAGACGCCGCGCGACGTCGAGGCTGCCGTAGACGGACACGGCGTCGTCGAGCAGTTGACGCTGGTAGTCGACGGAACGCCAGCCCGAGGTCACCAGCAGGCTCACCCCGTCGTCCCGGGCCTCCCGCGCGGCCGCCTGGATCGCCGTCAGCAATGCGGGATCGAGGCGACCGACGGCGGGCACCTGCACGTCGAACGGAGTGACGCGGTCGCCGTCGGCGATCCGGCCGGTCTCCCCTGGATGCGCGGCGGCCGGCAGCGGCGCCACGACCGCGACGGCGCCCTCGGTGGCGGCGCAGGCGGCGGACAGCGCCGCCACCGCGAGCAGCGGAACGAGTTGTCGGGCACGAGGACTCTTCTTCATGCCTCGACCGAAGCGGTCCAGTGTCACGGCCAGTCGGCCGCGGCGCCACCGTCGTGCCACGAAGTCGTCACCGTCCCTGCCGAGCCGGGTGACGTCCGGCGACTCGAGGCACGCTCCAATCGCCGGTCCACTCTGCCCCACCGTGTCGGCACTGCGCGCTAACGTGTTCTGGTCACAACACGTGACGCTGGCGGCGCCGAATGCACTGGGCCATCGGGGATCAGAATGAGGTGGAGACCATGTCTGAATTCAAGGGTTTCGACCAGACCGTCGAACACGCGTGGACCTACTTCGCGACCAGCCTCGCGACACACCTCCGGGAGATGCGCGACGGCGACCGCCTGGTGCTGACGCCGGCGGGCGCGATCGCGGACAACCCCGCGTACCTGGACTTCCTGGGCCGGGGCGACGGGTTCCTCGCCTGCGAGGTGCCCCACAACAGCGGTCACGGCGCACTGCTCACGATGACGGCGGACGGCGAGGCCCTGCTCGCCGACCTGGGCTGGCAGCCGCCGCTCGACGCGGCGACGGACCCCCACTACACCGGCCTGCCCGCGGACGAGCTGGACGACTGGGCCGCCCGCTCGGTGACCGTCCTTCGCGAGGTGTGGGACGTGCCGCACCCGGGCTTCCTCGCCGCCCAGACGACGGGCAGGCCCGCCACGCTGGCGTTCATCTCCGCCGACGAGACGGTCCAGCAGCCGGGCTACCACGACCCGATGACGGCCGTCGTCCCGCGCGACGACGCGCATCTGCGCGAGATCGTGTCCTCGGTGGCGGAGGACCTGACCGGCAACCCGCCCACCCTCGACGAGGACGGCGACTACGTGATCCGGATCGGGTCCCGGCTGGTCTTCCTGATCCCGCGCGCACAGGACCGGATCCTGCGGATCTGGGTGCCGCTGCTCTCCCGGATCAGCGGGCGCACCCGCACCTCGGAACTCATCGGGGACCTCAACGCCTGCGCGCCCTACGTCAAGGTGGTGCTCCGCGAGGACCAGGTGAACGCGACCATCGACATCGTCGCGTCCCCCTTCGTCCCGGAACACCTGCGCGACATGCTCACTCGGCTGACCGGATTCCTCGAGAACTTCGACGAGCAGTTCGCGGACCGTTTCGACGGTGTCCTGTTCGGCTGCAACGACTCCGACGACGACTCACCGAACACGTCCGCCGGCGACGACAGCGACTTCGACACCTACCTCGACGACGAGGGCGCCGACGAAGCGGAGGCAGAAGCGCCGGAGCCGCTCCCGCCGGCCCTGCTCACGTTGATGCAGCTGGACCCGAACGGCGCCGGCACCCTGGACGCGGCGTCGGTCGCCGAGATCTGCGGACGCGACCGCGACACCATCCTCGACTTCATGCGCATCACATCCGAGCAGCAGATCGAGTGGGTCGACTCCGCGGACGCCGCGCGCGCCGACGGCGAGGTGGCGGACGTCGCGGCGTGCGAACACGAGGCAAACGCCTGGGCGGCGACCCTGGAGTCCCTGCGCGCCGCGCTTCGCCTCGTCGCACTGCCCGCCCCGGCCGGGCCGCCCTCGCATCCGCAGGTACCCGGGCAGATGGAACTGTTCGACGACGAGGAGGCCGACGCCGCAAAGGACGCGACCGGTCCCGGCCACGCCGCGCCGGAGGCCACCCTCTTCGACGACCCGGTGTAGACGCCCGCCGGCCCCCTCGGAGCAAAAAGACGTCAGACCGGGATGACCTCCGCCAACTGCAGCCCGCTCGCCCGGAGGACCTGCTTGCGCACCCCGGCCCGCACCGACTCCTCCGTCCCGATGATCCGGACGTGGTTCTGCGCCCGGGTGATCGCGGTGTAGAGCAGCTCCCGGGTCAGCAGCGACGACGCCTCACCCGGCACCACCACGGACACCGTGTCGTACTGGCTGCCCTGGCTGCGGTGAATCGTCATGGCGTACACGGTCTGCACGGCCGCCAGCCGGCTCGGGTGCAGCAGGAACGGCTCCTCGCCGCGGGCGAACGCCGCCACCAGTTCCCCGTCCCCGCGCCGCACCACGACGCCGGTGTCGCCGTTGTAGATCTTGGTGTCGTGGTCGTTCGCGGTCACCAGCAGCGGCTGCCCCGGGTACCAGCGGCTCGGGTCCAGCGCGTGTCCCGACGCCTCGGACACCCACTCCATCGACCGCCGGGCCCACCAGCTCACGCCGAACTCGCCGCCGCGGTGCGCGCACAGCAGCCGGTGCGACTCCGCGTGCTCGAGCGCGTCCTTCGCGTCGCCGGCCAGCGCCGCCGCGGTCACCGCCGCCGAGGTGGCGACGACGTCACCGCGCACCGCGTCCCAGTCGTCCGGTCCGACGAACGAGACGGCGTCGCCCCCGGCCCGCAGGATGGCGATCACGTCGTCCTCGCGTCCGTCCCGCACCGCGTCCGCCAGGGCGCCGATCGTCTCGTTGAACCGTCGACCGCGGCTGAGCCGGACCACGCCGCCGCGCAACCGGTCCCGCTCCGCCGCGCTCAGTGCCGGCTCGTCGTCGTTGCCCGGCGCGTCCAGGTCCGCGCCCACCGCCCGCGCCAGTACCGGGTTCTCGGCGCCGGTCGCCGGGCGGGCCACCAGGTCCGCGAGCACCGCGCCGGCGTCGACGGAGGCCAGCTGGTCCGGGTCGCCGACCAGTACCAGCCGGGTGTCCGGGCGCACCGCCTCGAGCAGCCGGCACATCATGGTCAGCGAGACCATTGACGTCTCGTCCACCACGATCACGTCGTACGGCAGGTGGTTGCCCGCGTTGTACCGGTACTTGCCTCCGGGCCGCCAGCCGAGCATCCGGTGCAGCGTCATGGCCGCCAGATCCGTCTTCAGGTCCATGGACGCGGCCTGCGCGGCCACCGACTCCTGCAGCCGGGCCGCGGCCTTGCCGGTCGGCGCCGCCAGCCCCACCCGCAGCCGCTCCCCCGACTGGCCCGCCAGCAGCGCCAGCACCCGCGCGACGGTGTGCGTCTTGCCGGTGCCCGGCCCGCCGGCCAGCACCGAGGTGCGATGCGTCGCCGCGACGGCCGCCGCGAGACGCTGGCGGTCCGGGGCCCGGGTCGGCGCACCGTCCTTGTCCCGGAACAGCGCGTCCAGATCCTCGCGCAGCCGGACCTCGTCGACGTCGGGATGGGTCTGCGCCCGCTCGTCGAGCAGTCTCCGGACCGTCTGCTCCTGCCGGAAGTACCGGTCCAGGTACAGCAGCTCACCGTCCGGGGACTCGACCAGGCGCAGCGGCCGCAGCGGGCCGTTCGGACCTCCGCGCACCAGCGGGCTGGCGCGCAGCCCCGCGGCGACGGCGGTCTCGTCAGGCCACGGCAGCGTCGCGGTGTCGATCGGCTCGGCGGCCTCGTCCGCGTCGTCGCCGGTCCAGATCTCCTCGACCGGGAAGTCGCGAATCTTGTTCAGCTCCAGGCACACCGACCCGGAGCGCACCGCACGCACCGCCAGCGCCGTCGCCAGCAGCACCGATTCGTCGTGTTCCCCGGCGAGAGCGGCCAGCCGCAGCGCCACGTGCACGTCCGCGGCGGAGAGCATCTTCGCGTCGTTGAACGCCCGCAGCAGGCCCTTGCCGCGCTGCGCCACCCGTGCGTCGGTCACGCCGTCACCCCTCTGTCGGTCGGGGCCGTCCCGATGCCGGCCAGCAGGTCGGACAGCCCGGTGACCAGCGCCGGCGGCGGGGTCCAGTCGAAGACCCCGCAGCCGGGCGGGGTGTCGGGGCCGACCATGCCGCGCACGAACAGGTACTGGGTGCCGCCCAGGTGCACGGCGGGGTCGTAGCCGGGCAGCCGCCACCGCAGGTACCGGTGCAGCGCAACCGAATACAGCAGCGCCTGCAGCGGGTAGTGCGCGCGCATCATCTCCGCGGCCATCGCGTCGCGGGTGTAGTGCGCGGTGGTCAGGTGATCCCCCTGCGCCAGCCGGTTGGTCTTGTAGTCCACCACCACGTAGCGCTGCCGGCCCGACGCGTCCCCGAGCCGGAGTACCGCGTCGATGCTGCCGGTGAGGAACCCCCGCAGCTCCGGCCGGTCCAGCGTCAGCAGGTGGTCCGCGTACTCGTGCAGCGCGTCGCCGGCGGGCAGGTGGGTGCGCAGCAGCGTCGCGAGTCCGTCGAGGGTGATCCCCGGCTGGGCGTCCTCGCCGCCGGCCAGCGGCAGCTCGAACTCGAGTTCCGGCAACCGGTCCCGCGGCGACAGGTCCGCGAGGGTGAGCCCGGCCCCGTCACCGAGCGGGGTCCGCAGCACCGGCAGCAACGCGTCGGCCAGCTTGCCGGGATCCACCGCGGACAGCTCCGCCGCCACGGCCTCCCGGCAGCAACGCAACAGTTCGGCGGCCAGGTCGGACGCGCCGGTGTCGACGATCTCGAGGACCGCGTGCACGAGGGTGCCGAACACCGCGCCGCCGGGCAGGTCGTTCATCGTCGACGCGATCCCCGCCGTCTCGGCGTCGCCCGCGAGCACCAGCGGCGGCGTGTCCGGCTCGTCGACGGTCTCGGTCTCCTCCGGTTCGCTTCCGGCACCGGGCGCATCGTGCGCGGCGGCGGTCAGCGCGCTGTACGAGGTGCGGCGCCAGCGGTCGTCTAGGACCCGCTCGAACCGGGCCGCGTCCAGGTTCCCGGGCTCGCCGCGCGGCGGGGTCCACGACGCGTCGGGGATCGGGTCGGCGCCGACGGCCTCGACCGCGACCGCACCGGCACCCGTCGACAGCACCGGCGCCCCGGCCGCCCACCGGCCGAGCTCGTCGGCGATCACCGGGTCGGCCGGGATGCTGACCCGCTGCGGCACCTCGAGCTCACCGGGCTTGCGGCCCATCAGCATTCGGTGCAGCGGCGCCCCGCCGGTGGAGTAGGCCGGCGCCCACCACAGCACCAGCTGGCACTTGGCCCGGGTCATCGCGACGTACAGCAGCCGCAGCGACTCGCCGGACTCCTCCTCGTCGTGGACCCGTTTGCGGTCGCGGTAGCCGTCGCTGTCCTCGCCGCCGACGTCGAGGATCCGGCGGCCGTCCCGGTCGTGCAGCAGCAGGGTGTCCGGGTTCGGCCGCTTCGCCGCGTCCCAGCCGAACGGCACGTAGACGACGGGGTACTCGAGGCCCTTGCTGGCGTGCACGGTGCAGATCTGCACGGCAGCGGCATCGCTGTCGAGTCGACGGCTGCGGTCGACGCCACCCGACTTGGGGTCGCGCATCCGGTCGGTGAGCCAGCGGGTCAGCGCGGTCAGCCCGAGGTTCTCCTCGACCGCGGCGGCGTTGAGCAACTGCCCGACGTGCCGCAGGTCCGTCAGTTCGCGTTCGCCGCCCTGCCTGGACAGCAGCCTCTTCTCGAGTTCCCACCACCCGGAGAGCCGCTCGAACAGCGCCGCGAAGCCGGAGTGCGTGAACACCTGCGCGAGCTCCCGCAGCTTCCCGCCGACCTCGGCGACCACGTCGTCACCGCGAGTGTCGGAAAAGGCGTCGAACTCGGCCACCGTGCGCCCGACCAGCGGGGTGAGCGCGGCCAGACGCACCCGGTCCGCACGGTGCGGCTGTTCGAGCGCGTGCAGCAGCCACAGCCAGTGCTGCGCCGCGGGGGTGACGAACACGCTCAGCCCGCCGGCCAGCACCGACGGCACCCCGGCCCGGTCCAGGGCGTCGTGGACCAGGGTGATCTGGGCGTGGGTGCCCGCGAGCACCGCGATGTCCCCCGGCGCGACCGGCCGGGGACCGCCCTCCACCGCGAGGGGCGCACCTCGGCCCAGCAGCGCGACGATGTCGGCGGCCAGGTCCGCGGCGACCCGGGAGCGCAGCGGACCGACGGAGGGGAAACCGCTCTTGCCGACGGGTCCGGCTCCGCCCCGGGGCAGGTACCGCAGCCGCAGCGGCGTCTCCCCCGCCAGCCGGGACTCCGGCTTCGCCGACTCGACGGCGTGCACCACGATCTTGTCGTGCCCGAGTGCCGCGCCGTGCTGCAGGTAGCCCAGCGCGTCGAGCAGCCCGGAGTCGCTGCGCCAGTTGACCGTCAGCTCCTGCTTGCTGTTCGCGACATCGACGGCCTCGAGGTAGGCGAGCACCTCGGCGCCGCGGAACGCGTAGATGGCCTGCTTGGGGTCCCCGACGAGCACCAGCGTCGAGTGCCCGTGGAAGGCGCTGCCCAGGATCCCCCACTGCTGCGGGTCGGTGTCCTGGAACTCGTCGACCAGCACCACCCGGTACCGCCCGCGGACCCGGTCGCAGGCGGCGGCGCCGTGCTCGGGGTCGGTGAGGACGCGATGAAGCAGCTTCGGCAGGTCGTCGAAGTCGCGCAGCCCCGCCGCACGTTTGCGGACGTCCATCTCCGTACGGACCGCGGCGGCGAACTCGACGGCGTCGCCGGCCGGGGTGCCCTCCGCCCCGTCCGGCGCGAGGACGGACTGCGGGTCGAAGATGGCGGCACGGGCGGCCTTGCGGGCGGTGCCGGGGTCCAGGCTGGGGGTCTCGGCGGCGCCGAACATGCGCAGGTACAGGTCGCCGATGGATTCGGCGATGAGGTCGTCGGCCTCCTCGACGAGCACCGCGTCGGGGTCACGCTCGCCGGCGATGCCGAGCCCGTCGAGCACCCGCTGACAGAAGCTGTGGGTGGTGGCGATGGTGGCGTCGTCGAAGTCCGAGAGCGCCTGCAGCAGTCGTCGTCGACGCGACGCGACCTCGTCCGGCGTGCCGGTGGCCAGGTGCGCGGCGAGCTCGTCCGTCCCGGCTCGCGCGACCGCGGGGTCGGCCAGAGCCGTTGCAGCAGTGGCGAACCGGTCGCGGGCGCGTTCGCGGAGTTCCTTGGTCGCGGCCCGGCTGAAGGTGACCAACAGCAGCTCGGAGAGGTCGGCGTGACCCTCGGCCACGAAGCGGGCCGCCAGGCCGACGATGGCGTAGGTCTTGCCGGTGCCGGCGCTGGCCTCGAGCACGGTGGTGCCGGTAGGCAGCGGGCCGAGCAGTTCGAACTTGGTGGGGCTCACGGCGTCTCCAGCGTCTCGGCGGACAGCAGCGGCTCCCACAGTTGCCGTGCCGCCATCCCGAAGACGGTCGGCTCCGGGCTGCCCGACGGCGCCGGGCGTGCGGTGAGGACGCTCAACGGTGCGGAGTCCCCGTAGACGTAGCCGATGTGCCTGTCCTTGCCGTCACCGAAGTCGCCGCCCCACTCCTTGCCCGCGAAGGTCATCGCCTGTTCGACGGACCGGCCCTGGAACCTCAGCTCCGCGTAGGCCGCGGACGACGCGGTGGCGATCGGCGCCAGCACGTCGAGCCCGCGGTCCCACAGCGCGACCAGGCGCACCAGGTGTCCGAGGGCATCGTCGGGCGCGACCAGGGTGGACTGCTGCACCGGCGTCCGGCCCCTGCCGCGGCCGGTGGTGACGGCCCGCCACCGCTCACCGTCGGCGGACGGTCCGGACGCGGCGAGCGCGAGCAGGTTCACCCACGCCGGCAGCCGGTGCTTCGGGGCGAGCCTGGAGAAGGTGCTGCGCGCCACGACGGCGCCGTACACGCCGCCGACGGTGCCGGTCAGCCGGCGCCCGTCGCCGAGGTCGAGGTCCACGTCGACCGTGGTGGCCCGGCCGTCCCGTCGGCTCGCGGAGAACAGCGAGTGCACCTGCCCCTCGATGTCGGCGAGGACCCGCCCGCCCAGCCGGGCGGGCGGCAGGGTGCCGCGACGCCATTCCGCGTCCCGGAACTCCTCGACCGACACCCCCGCCAGCCGCGCCGCGAGCATCCGTTCCCCCACATTCCATTTCGCCAGCGGGTCGAGTTCGAGGTCGAGGGCGTCGGCGAGGTCCTCGTCCAGGTCGGGCACCCGCAGACCGAGTCGCTGCCGCAGGAAGGCCTGGGTGGGGTGCACCAGGAAGGCGATCAGGTCGGCGAGGTCGACGGTTACCGGCGGTTTCGGCCGCGGGTCGAGCGGCCGTGGCAGGAAAGCGGTTTCGGCCGCGGCGGGGTGTTGCGCGGCGCGGGCCCCGGCGAGCGCGGCGGTGTCGAAGCTGAACGGCGCCCCGGGTGCGAAGTTGCGGGGGTCGAACGGTTGCAGCGGGTGCCCGTGCCGCACGGCCGACTCGGTCGCGTCGACGCCGGCCATCTGCTGCATGACGTCGGTGAGCTCGCTGAGCGGGATCGCCGGGGCGCGGTGGGACCCGGTGACGGGGTCCTTGCCGGTGTAGAAGAGCAGCAGCCGCTCGGTCGCGGACATGATCGCGTCGAGCAGCAACTGGCGGTCCTCGCTGCGCGGGTCGCGTTCCCCCAGCCGGGGACTGCGGGCCAGCACGTCGTCGCCGTCGACGCCGGCGCCGCGGGGGAACACCTCGTCGTCCAGCCCGAGCAGCACCACCACCCGGTGCGGCACCGACCGCATCGGGACCATGGTGCACACGGTCAGCTCGCCGGTGCGGAAGTTCGTCCGGCCGGGCCGGCCGGCGAGCCGGGTCGCGAACAGGGCCCGGACGTCGGCCAGCCGCAGCGTCGGGTCGCCGCCCTCGGCGCTGTGCTCCATGGCGCCGGCCAGTTCGCGTCGCGCCTGCCCGAGTTGCCATGCGTCGGTGGGGCTCACGTCGACGAGCAGGTCCAGTGCCCGGGCCAGGTTGGCCGACCACTGCGCGGCGGTCTGCGGACCGGCGAGGTCGCGCAGCGCCACGTCCAGCCGGTCGATGTACTCGGCGAGCCCACCTGCCAGGGTGATGTCGTTGCTCTCCACGTCGTCGAGCGGCAGCGCCAGTGAAAGCCACTGCGCGTCGGACTCGTCCGCGGCGGCGCCGAGCAGGATCCGGTCCAGCGCGGTGCCGAAGGTGTTCTGCTTGAAGTCGCCGAGCCCGAACGCGCCGCGCTGACGGGGCCCGATCCCCCACCTGGCGCCGGCGGCACCGGCCCATTCCCGCAGCCGTTCCAGGTCGGTGTCGCCGAATCGGAAGCGTCGCCGGACGGGTTCGGTGGCGGCGAGGTCCAGCACGGCGCTGGCGGCCACCCTGGCGTCGGCGAGGTCGAGCAGCGTGGAGACGACGGAGAGCACCGGGTTGGTCTGGTGCAGGGCACGGTCGGCGAGGCGGACCCGAAGCCGGTGCCCGGGATGCCCGAAGGTGTTCTGGCCGTAAGGGTCCTGACCGAACGCGGCCCGCACCAGCGGGGCGTAGGCCTCGACGTCGGGACACATCACCAGGACGTCGCGCGGCTCGAGCGTCGGGTCGTCGGAGAACAGGTGCAGCAGGCACTCGCGCAGCACCTCGACCTGCCGGGCCGGGCCGTGGCAGCCGTGCACCCGCACCGAGGCGTCGTCGGCCGCGAGGGGGAACGCCACCGGCGGACGGTCGGTGGCAAGGTCCCCCTGGATCCGGCCGAGCAGGGTGTCGGCGGGCGGGGCCGGCGCGGGGTGGTGGACGTCGACGAGGTCGAGTCCGGCGAGCCGGGCCTGCATCTCCCGGACGTCGCGGGCCAGGCTGGCGAGCAGCGGGTGACCGGCGGCGAGCGCGCGGTCGTCGTCGGCCCGGAGCGTCGGCGGCGTGGCGCCGTCCAATCCCGTCCACATGGCCGGACTGGGGTGCGGAATCCACAGGTGCACATCACGGTTCACACCGAGCGCGGACAGCACCGCGATCTGGTCGGTGCTCAGTCGGGTGGGCCCGAACAGCGACAGCCGGCCGGGGAGGTCCAGCAGGTCCGGCTCGGCGCGCAGCCGGGCGCACGCGCCGTCGAGGCGTTCGGCGGGGCTCGGCGAACCGATCCGCTCACGCAACCGACGCCACAGCTGCGGCTGCCAGAGTTGGTCGTCGTCGAGGGGCTCGGCCTTCTCGTCGGCGGCGTCGACGTCGTGGCCTTCCGCCCAGGCGACGAGCATGCCGGGGCGTTGTGCGCCGTAGCTGCGGAAGAGCCCGGCCAGGTGCGCGGCGGTCGCGTACCGGCGCCCGGCGCGGTGCTCGTCGCCGTCGGCGCCGTGACCGAGGTGGCGGGCCAGCACCGCGCACCACGGCTCGTCGAGGCTGTCGTCGATGACCGCGAGCAGCGTCCACAGCACCCGCGCGGGGTGCCACGGGTCCGCGTCGGCGTCGACCCCGGTGGCAGCGGCCAGCGCCGCGTCGACCAGCCGGGAGGGCGACGGGAACTCGATGTTGGCCGCCACCCCGTCGCCGTCGCGCGCACCGAGCGTCATCGAAAGTCGTTGGGTGAGCCAGCGTTCGACACCCTTGGCCGGCACCGCGACCACCTCGCGTGCGAACGGGTCCGCGAGCGGATCCGCCAGCAACTCGGCCAGCGCCGCAGCGAGGGTGTCGGAGCGCTCGGCGCGGTGCAGTGTCAGCAACCCGCGCACCCCCTGCCCCTGTAGTCGACTCTCGATCGGCTTAGAAGTATCACATCACGCCGACACACCGGTCCCATATACGCCGTCGCGGAGGCCTACTCCACCGCCCGCCGCATCAGCGCCGCGATGTCCTTGTCGTACGCCACGAGCGTCACGACCTCGACGTCGGTCTTCGCCGCGGTGATCGCCGCGACGGCCTGCCGGACCGCGTCCGCCCTCGGCCAGCCGTACGCGCCGCCCGAGATCAGCGGGAACGCGACCGTCCGGGCGCCCACCGCGTCCGCGACGGCCAGGCTGCGGGTGTAGGCGGCGCGCAACTGTGCCGACCGGTCCTCGGCCTGGGAGTACCGCGGGCCCACGGTGTGGATCACCGTCCCCGAGGGGAGCCGCCCGGCGGTGGTGGCGACGGCGGCGCCCACCGTGAGTCCGTCCGGCAGCGTGGTGGCGCGCAGCAGCCGGCAGGCGGCGAGGATCTCGTGGCCGCCGGCCTTGTGGATGGCGCCGTCGACCCCGCCGCCGCCGAGCAGAGACGGTTTGGCGGCGTTGACGACGGCGTCCACGCGCAGCCGGGTGATGTCGCCTTCGACGACGTCGATGATGGTCACGACTGCGCCAGGAGGTCGGTGACACCGTCGCTGTCGTCGCGTCCGCCGCCGACGGTCTCGAACGCCAGTCGCTCCAGGTCCGGCGCGGTGTATCCGGGCCAGCCGTGCAGGATTCGGCGCCAGCCGGCAGGCACCGCGGACGCACCCCAGCGCGCCCCGAGGAGGCCGCCCGCGATGGCGGCGGTGGTGTCGGTGTCCCCGCCGGCCCGGACCGCCGCCACGAGGGCACGCCGCAGGTGCCGGTCGTCGGAGCTGTCGGTGGAGGTGATCGCCCACCATGCCGTCTGCAGCGCGTGCACCACCCACCCGTTGTTCGCGAAGTCCTCGGGCGTGCCCTGCTCCGCCTGGTCGAGCAGCGGACCCCAGTACGCCGCGACGTCCGCGGGAGCGATGTCGAGGTAGTCGCGGACCCCGTCGAAGGTGCCGTGCAGGACGGCATGCCGGATCGCGTGGCTCCACAGCTGGCAGGCCTGGGTGGCCTGCGGGTCGTCGTGGGTCAGCGAGGCGATCTGCGCCGCGGCATCGACGCAGCCCGCCTCGTCCCCGAGGTAGGCCAGCGCGACCGGCGCGGTGCGCATGAGCGACCCGTTTCCGCCCTTGCGCCCGGTCAGTGCCCGGGCCCGGGCCTGCATGGCGGCGGCGTCCGCCGGACGCCGCGAGAGCACCGCCCGGGTCTGGTTTCCGATGTCGGCCGGATCGGAGTCGAACCACCGAACAAACTGCGCCGCAACGGCGTCCAGTCCCTCGCCGCGGCCGATGTCCGCGCCGGTGGCGGCGACCTCGGCGATGGCGAGCGCCATCGAGGTGTCGTCGGTCCACTCCCCCGGGGCCCAGTCGAACGGGCCGCCGCCGATCATCTCGATCGCGGCGCCGGCATCCGGGTGGGTGAACTCGTACCCGGCACCGAGCGCGTCACCGGCGGCGGTGGCGAGCAGCACCCCCGCCGCACGATCGCCCTGCTGCGTCGACAACTTCACGTTCATGAGGTCCCCTTTGATCAACTGTGCGCTAACAATAGATCATTATTGAGATAAGATGCAACGGTGACCGAATCGACAGTACCGAGCGGCAAGTCCCTGGAGGATTACCCACGCCCGTCGGTGGCGGTGGATGTCGCCGTGCTGACCTACTCCTCCGGTGCACTGCAGGTGCTCGTCGTCGAGCACCGCCTCGGCTCGCTGGCACTGCCCGGCACGTTCCTGCACGAGCGCGAACTGCTCACCGACGCCGCCGAACGCGCGCTGCGAGACAAGGCCGCACTGCCGGGCACACAGTTCCACCAGTTGGCCATGTTCGACGATCCCGCCCGGGACGACCGCGGCTGGGTGCTGTCGATGGCGCACGCCACCGCCATCCCGGTCGGCGACCTCCCCGCCGACGCCATCCTCGTCCCGATTCACCACGGGAGGGCCGCCCAGGACCTCGCGTTCGACCACGCCGACATGGTGCGACTGGCCGTCGAGGACCTGCGGGAGCGGTACGCGACACAGGTCGATCCGGCCGGACTTCTGGGCGAGACCTTCACGGTGCTCGAACTACGCCAACTCTACGAGGCCGTGTTCGACCGGGACCTGCAGAAGGACTCGTTCCGGCGGCACGTCAGCAAGGCGCTCGAGAACACCGGGGAGTGGTCGAACCCCGGCAACGGTCGACCCGCCGAGATCTTCCGCCGCCGCGGCGACGCCCTGCTGCCCGCGCAGGCCGCCGTGCTGTTCGCCGGCTGAGCCCACCCCCTGCCCGCCCCCCCCAGGGACACCGCCGAAGGGCCGGCGATTTAATTCAGATCCAAAAGAACGACTCCGAAATATTTCCACGGCTATTGGAGATAAGTTAATTCCGTCCCGGAAAGATCTCTCGGCAATTTAAAGGCATATCCCTGGGTCGCTTCAAACTAGCCTTTAATTTCGAAAAGAATTCCCACCAAAGGCGCCACGACCTGCGGTGACGACGACGATCCGACCACTCCGGGCAATTCTCGAGAAACGGTTGACGCGGGGCTACCCATTGATCTAACGTCATGCCAGCGAACACGGAGTGCACGCCGAACAACGCAAGTCTGACCAATTACGAATTTCCATCAGGCCATATCTCTGTCAATTTCACAGTGAATGGGAGTGATCATGAACGACCCTCTGACCCAGTCCGGCGCCGAACTCTACGACGCGATCGTCGACGAGATGCCGGACGAGGAATTCACCGACGACTACCCGGCCGAGGCACTGCTCGTCGTGGCCCACGGCATCAAGCGAATCCTGTGCTCGGGCCTCACCGAGGTGGTCCTCAACGAGCGCGACCACATCATGCCGTCCGACCCGAACTGGTTCTCCGGCAACAGCTTCGCGATGACCGTCGCCATCGGGCAGTACCGACGCCTGATCGACGAGTCCATCGCCGTCGCCGCGCTGATGAAGCTCGGCTGCGGCGACTCGGCCTGGCACGTCCTCGGGGGCATGAGCGGGCAACTGGTCAACCTGGCTCTCTCCGAACTCAACCCGGACTGGGCCATCGCCAGGGCGAAGATCGCGATCGGGTCGTCGACGGAGGCGGCCGCGTTCGGGCACCGCAGGGACTGCCGGATCAACCTGCCGGACCTGCAACTCGAACTCGCCCTCCTGGGCCTCGAGAGCCCGGGGCCACCCGAGAACGAACCGAAGAGCGAGGCCCTGTCCCAGGCGCTCGTGGCGATCCACCTCGGGAGAGACGCAGCCGTGCAGGCACTTCCGCCGCAGGACCTCGACCCGCGTTTCGCAGGGCACGCGGAACCCGACGAGACCTCACAGCTGCTGTGGCACACGACGGCCGACGTCCTGCTCCTGGCGACCGAACTGCTCGAGAAGGTGATGCGCGAACTCTGCGCGGACGACATCTACTGGCAGGGCATCACGGCGGGGCTGCAGACCGCCATCGCCGACATCAGCCCCGGACAGGTGCAGACCCAGACCGACGCGGCCTGACCGCCAGCCCGCAGCACCCGAACGCACCAGCACCACAACCCAGCCCAGCCCAGCACCTCAGCCCACCACCGAAAGGCACACCATGACCATCGCGCGCAGCAACAGCCGGTCCACCCACAGCCTGCTCGGCAAGGGCCGCAGCACCGTCCGGCCCGCCGGCGCCCGGTGTGGCCGGCCGGTCGGCCCGTGCTCGGCCGCCGTCGAGACCGCCCGCCAGAGTCTCGGCGACCGGGTCCTGATCCACCCCGACGCCTGCCACGGCCTGCGAGACCTGGACTGCGCCCCGCAGGCGACCGCCTGGGGCAAGGCAATCGAGCGCGCCCTCAGCGCACTCGGTGCCTACTCGGCTTCCGTGGAGGATGGATTCGCGGGCGGCTTCTTCCAGTGGTGCAGGACCTCGGGCCACCCGCAGTCCTGGCCCGCCACCCCGAAGAAGCTGGCGATGCGCGAGTCCCAGACCGTGATGAACAGCCCGAAGCTCTACCGCTCCCGGATCCTGCCGGTCGCCACCGAGGTGGATGCATCGGGTGCGGTCCTGATGCAGGCCCACCTCAAGATCGCCGAGGGCGGCGGCGACCTCGCCCCTCGCATCTACTTCACCGTCGACCCGCGCACCGCGGCCGTGCACATCGGCTTCGTCGGCCCGCACAAGCACATGCGCAACACCCGATCGTGACGCCCCGTGTCTGCGGAACAGCCGGACGGGACCGACCGTCCGGCCCCGGGCTCCTGCCGGACACGACGACCTCGCCGCGGCTCGAGAACGTACGACTCGCTCAATCCGTACGGATTCGGCGTGTCGTACGTTTTCCGCGTTTCGTACGTTCTCGGCGTGTCGTACGTTTTGGAATACGCCCGACTCTCATGCGCGGGCGGCGCACGCACCATGCCGCCTCACCCGACGATCACCACGTGCAGGTTCCGCGGGCCGTGCACCCCCTCGACCCGTTCGAGTTCGATGTCCGAGGTCGCCGACGGCCCGCTGATCATGGTGGTCGGGCGCTCGGGCACCAGCCGCGCCAACGCCTCCGGCACCCCGACCTCGACGCTGGCCAACGCGACCACGCACACGTGCACGTCCGGCACCAGGGTCAGCGCCCGCCGGCCCTGATCGGGGCTGCCGTCGAGGAAGATGGTCCCGGTCTCCGCGCACGTCACCGTCGAGGACGTCACCACGGCGTCGAGCGTCGACAGCTCCGGCGCCGGCACGTCCGCCGAGTCCACCACCACCTCGCCGCCGAACGAGGCCAGCCACGACTCGTCCAGTCCCGCAGGCACTCCCACCCGCGTCGCGCCGAGATCGGTGAGCACCCCGGCCAGCACGGACGCCAACTCCCCCGCCTCGCACGTGTGGACCTGCGCCTTGTAGTCGACGAGCCGGTCCACCAGCAGGGCCCGGCGCTGCTCGTCGGGCATGGTCCGGCCGGTCCGGTACCCGCGCGGGATCTCCAGCGCCGCCGGCGGCGCCAACGTCAACGCGTCCCGCACCCGCGCCAGCATCACCTCACGTGAACTCACGACCGCCCCTCCCGTCGCGCGGCCTCGATCGCCGCGCGCCCCTCCTCGGAGTCCCACCACTGCCGGAAGGTCTGCTTCGGCGGCGCCGGGATGTCGCGGGCGGCGGTCCACCCGCTGAGCGGCGGCGGCAGGGTGGAGATCCTGCCCTTCTTCCCCGCCAGCAGCCGCCCCAGGCCGGCGGCCTTCTGCGCCGCGGTGAACCGCCGCGCCTTCGTCATCGCGTAGGACGCGGCCTTCATCGCGGCGGCCTCGACGCCGAAACCCGACTGCTCCACCTTCTGGTGCCGCAGCTCCACCAGCAACGACGGGATGTCGATCTTGACCGGGCAGGCGTCGAAGCACGCCCCGCACAGGCTCGACGCGAACGGCAGCGTCGAGTTCGGGTCGTCGGCGCCGTCCATCCCGGCGAGCTGCGGGGTGAGCACCGCGCCGATCGGCCCCGGATAGGTGGAGCCGTAGGCGTGCCCGCCGGTGCGCTCGTAGACCGGGCACACGTTCAGGCACGCCGAGCAGCGGATGCAGTGCAGCGCGGCGCGGCCCACCCGATCCGCGAGCGCGGCGGTGCGGCCGTTGTCGAGGAGCACCAGGTGGAAGGCCTGCGGGCCGTCGCCGGTGCTCACGCCGGTCCACAGCGACGTGTACGGGTTCATCCGCTCCCCCGTCGACGAGCGCGGCAGCAGCTGGAGGAACACCTCGAGATCCCGGTACTCCGGAACCACCTTCTCGATGCCCATCACCGTGATCAGGGTCCGCGGCAGCGTCAGGCACATCCGGCCGTTGCCCTCCGACTCGACCACGCCGAGGGTGCCGGTCTCGGCGATCCCGAAGTTGGCCCCGGAGATCGCCACCGGCACCGTCATGAACTTGTGCCGCAGGAACTTCCGGGCGGCGGCCGCGAGGTGCGCCGGGTCGTCGTCGAGGTCCGGGTCCACGTCGGCCATCTCGCGCAGGAAGATCTCGCGGATCTCGGCGCGGTTCCGGTGGATCGCCGGCACCAGGATGTGCGAGGGCTTGTCGTGGCCGAGCTGCACGATCAGCTCCGCCAGGTCCGTCTCGTACGCGCGGATGCCGCGGGCCTCGAGGTGCTCGTTGAGCGCGATCTCCTGCGTCGCCATCGACTTGACCTTGATCACCTCGTCGGAGCCGGTCGCACGCACCAGCCGGGTGACGATGTCGTTGGCCTCGTCCGCGTCGGCCGCCCAGTGCACGACGCCGCCGCGCGCGATCACCGCCGCCTCGAGTTGCTCGAGCAGCTCCGGCAGCCGGTTCATCACGTCGGTCTTGATCGCGGATCCCGCGTCCCGCAACGCCTCCCAGTCCGGCAGCTCCCCGGTGACCGCGAGGCGCTTGGCGCGGATCGTGTGGGTGGCCTTGCCGAGGTTGCGGCGCAGCTGCGCGTTGGCCAGCTCGTGGTGCGCGGCGTCCGGGAACGACTCGGTGCCGCGCAGGAACCCGGCGCCCCTCGGCGCGCGGGGCGGGAACGGCGGCAGCCCGAGCGCGACACCCCTCACGCCGTCACCGGCCCGACCGACGCCAGGATCTCCGCGAGGTGCACCGTCCGGGTCCCCATCTGCAGCCGGGACATGCCACCACCGATGTGCATCAGGCACGACGAGTCGCTGGCGCAACAGAACTCGGCGCCGGTGGCCGCGACGTTGCGGATCTTGTCCCCCAGCATCGCCGTCGACGTCTCCGCGTTCTTGATCGCGAACGTGCCGCCGAACCCGCAGCACACGTCGGCCTCCGGCAGCTCGACGAGGTCGATCTCGCGGACCGCCCGGAGCAGCCGCAGCGGCTTGTCCCCGACCCGCAGCATCCGCAGCGAGTGGCAGGTGGGGTGGTAGGTGACGCGGTGCGGGTAGTGGGCGCCGACGTCGGTGACCCCGAGCACGTCGACGAGGAGTTCGGAGAGCTCGTAGGTCTTGGCCTTGACGGTCTCGACCCGCTCGCACAGGCCGACGCTGCCGTAGCGCTCGGCGACGATCTGGTGCTGGTGGCGCACCGACCCCACGCAGGAACCGGACGGGGCGACAACCGCGTCGACGGAACTGTCGCCGAAGTTCTCGGCGTAGTTCTCCACCAGCGGGAGCGCGTCGGGCTGGTACCCGGTGTTGACGTGCATCTGCCCGCAACAGGTCTGCCCCGGCGGGAACACCACCTCGTGTCCGAGGCGGGTGAGCAGCAGGGCTGTGGCCTTGGCCGCGTCCGGGAACATCGTGTCCCCGATGCAGGTGGCGAACAGCGCGATTCGCATGCGGTACTCCGGAGTCGTCGGGTGCCTTTCGCCCACAGTAGGACCGGAGCCCGCCGTCGTGCAGGCCGACGCGGCTCACGGGCCCCGGGCCGGCAAGTTTCCCGCGACGCGGGACCCCGCCTCCCACCGCGACGCCCGAGAGGTCATGATGACGGAAAGGGTTAGCGATATTAACTAGTCACGAGGTACCTCAGATGAGCGAAGCTACGGCCATCGGCGATGGCATCTTCCAGATTCCCGTTCCCATGTCCCACAATCCCCTGGGCAACACCCTCGTCTACGCGATGGAATCCCCCGGCGGACTGGTCCTGGTCGACACCGGCTGGGGCGACGACGAGGGCTGGCAGGGCCTGACCTCCGGCCTCGAGTCGATCGGGCACTCGGTCTCCGAGGTGGAGGGCGTGGTGCTCACCCACTTCCACCCCGACCACACCGGCCTCTGCGGGCGGGTCCGGGAGGCGTCCGGCGCGTGGATCGCCATGCACGAGTCCGACCACGACATGTTCGAGAAGATGTCGGAGGGGCGCAACCAGGACTGGATGGACTACCAGCTGGCGAACCTGGCCCGGGCCGGCGCGGAACCCGAGGACCTCGCCGCGTTCGAAGAGGCATCGGGCGGCGACGCGCCGGTCGGCCCCGAGGCCGCACCCGACCGCAAGCTCGAGGACGGTGAGGTCATCGCACTGACCGGCCGCGGGCTCCGCGCGGTGTTCACCCCCGGTCACACGCCGGGCCACGTGTGCTTCTACCTCGAGGACGCCGACGTGATGTTCACCGGCGACCACGTGCTGCAGAAGACCACCCCGCACGTCGGCAACTTCGTCTACCCGCTCGAGGAGCGGGACGGCCTCGCCGAGTTCCTGGACTCGCTGCGCCGCGTGCAGTCGATGGACGTCACCCGCGGCCTGGGCGCGCACGGCCTGCCGATCGACGACGTCGCGGGCCGGGCGGTGGAGCTGATCGAGCACCACGAGGAGCGGCTCGACCACCTGTACGAGGCGTTCGCCGACGACCAGATCACCGTGTGGGAGGTGGCCCAGCGGATGAAGTGGTACCGGCCGTGGACGGACTTCCACCCGATGGCCAAGGGCATGGCGCTGTCCGAGGCGGCCGCGCACCTGCGGCACCTGGTGACCCGCGAGCAGGTCGCGCAGGTGCCGGGCACCGAGCCCGCGCTGTTCGTCGCGCGGCGGTAGCCACTGCGCCGATCCATGGCGCATCCCTGCCAAAGCGACGAAGATCGAGGCTGTAGGTCCTTCGAGGGCGTGGTCGTCCCACGCCCTCGACCGGACGGACGCCCCGCGGGGGCTTCCGTCCCCGGAGACAGGAGTCCGCAGTGAGTGATCCCGCAACCCCGACCGCCTACCCGGAGGTCGACCAGGCCCTCACCGACCTGGTGGAGGGCGAGAAGACCTGGGCCGGCCTGCCCCTGAGCGAGCGCCGCAGACTGCTCGACCGGGTGCGGGAGCTCACGGTGGCGAACGCCGCCGACTGGGTGGCCGCCGCGGTCGCGATCAAGCGGCTCGACCCGGACTCCCCGCTGGTCGGCGAGGAGTGGATGTCCGGCCCGTACCCGATGGCCACCTCGCTCACCGCGCTGTCGTCGAGCCTCGCCGCCCTCGAGTCCGGCGCCAGCCCGCTCGCCGACGCCGACTTCGGCACCGCCCCCGGCGGCCGCACCACCGTGCGGGTGCTGCCCCTGAACATCTTCGACCGGTTGCTGCTGAGCGGGTTCAGCGCCGAGGTGTGGCTGCAGCCGGGCATCGACAAGGCGACGGCCCAGCGCGACGCCGGACTCGCCGAGCTGGACCCGACCCGGACCAACGGCGTCGGCGTGGTGCTGGGCGCCGGGAACATCACCTCCATCGCCCCGCTCGACACGCTGTACGAGCTGATCGCCCACAACCGGGTGGTCGCGCTCAAGCTGAACCCGATCACCGACCCACTGCTGCCCGTGCTGGAGCGGGTGCTCGAACCGCTGGTCTCGATCGGCGTGGTCCGCCTGCTCACCGGCGGCGCGGACGTCGGGACGTACCTGACGCGGCACCGCCTCGTCGACCACGTGCACATGACCGGCAGCGCGCTCACCCACGACGCGATCGTGTTCGGCACCGGGGAGGACGGCGCGCGCCGCAAGGCCGCCGGCGAGCCGGTGCTCGACAAGGCCATCTCCAGCGAACTCGGCGGGGTGTCGCCGACCATCGTGCTGCCCGGCAAGTGGAGCCGGTCCGACATCGAGTTCCAGGCCGACCACGTCGCAACGCAACGCCTGCACAACGGCGGCTACAACTGCGTCGCGGCGCAGGTGGTGGTGCTCTCGTCGGCATGGCCCCAGCGTGACGAGTTCGTCGAGGCGCTCCGCAAGGCCGTCGACCGCGCCCCGGCCCGCGCGCCCTACTACCCGGGCAGCGACAACCGGGTGGCCGCGGCGACCGAGACCTTCCCGCGCGCCGAGAAACTCGGCGATCGAGGCGGCCGGGTCCTCGTGAGCGGTCTGCCGCCGGACGAGTGCACCCCGCTGCTGCAGACCGAGTACTTCGCCCCGGTCCTCGGGGTGATCGACCTGCCGCACGACGGCACCGAGTTCGCCACCCGCGCAGCGGAAATGGTCAACGACCAGTTCGTCGGCACGCTCGGCGTCAACATCATCGCCGAGCCCGGCACCATCGACGCGATGGGTAACGGATTCGACTCGCTGCTCGAGTCCCTGCGGTACGGCACCATCGCCGTGAACGCCTGGACCGGCGTCGGGTACCTGACCCCCACCGCGACCTGGGGCGCCTTCCCCGGCCACACGCTCGACGACGTGCAGAGCGGCATCGGCGTGGTGCACAACGCCCTGCTGATCGACAGCCCGGAGCGCACGGTGGTGCGCGGACCGTTCCGGCCGTCGCCGCGGTCGTTGCTGCACCGCGAGGCGTCGATCTCGCCGAAGCCACCGTGGTTCGTCGACAATCGCACCGCCGCCCGCACCGGGCGACTGCTGACCGGCTTCGCGGGCGCGCCGTCGTGGACCAAGCTGCCGGCGATCTTCGCGTCGGCGCTGCGCGGATAAGTGCTGGGCGGATAGACGGTTCTCCCCAGTACTTCTCGAAGTGGAGGCCAACAAATGAACAGCGAGAAGTCGGTCGCCGACTACGTCGTGGTCGGGGCGGGGTCGTCCGGCGCCGCGCTGGCCGGCCGGCTCAGCGCCGACCCGCACAAGGACGTCGTCCTGCTCGAGGCCGGGCCGCCGGACAAGAACAGATTCGTCCACATCCCCGCGGCCTTCTCGAAGCTGTTCCGCAGCGAACTCGACTGGGACTACCTGACCGAGCCGCAACCCGGGCTCGGCGGCCGCCGGGTCTACTGGCCCCGGGGGAAGATGCTCGGCGGGTCGTCGTCGATGAACGCGATGATGTGGATACGCGGTTTCGCCGCCGACTACGACGAGTGGGCCGACCTGGCCGACCGGTCCTGGGCCTTCCACAACGTCGTGGAGTACTTCCGCCGGATCGAGAACGTCGAGGGCGCGGCGTCCGACGACGCCGGCACCTCCGGACCGCTCTCGGTGAGCCGTCAGCGCAGCCCACGCCCCCTCACCGCGGCGTTCCTCGAGGCCGCGCGCGAGTGCGGGTACCCGGTGGAACGGGCGAACACCGCTCGGCCCGAGGGCTTCTCGCAGACCATGGTGACGCAGAAGCGGGGCGCCCGGTGGAGCACCGCGGACGCCTACCTGGTGCCCGCACGCCGACGCCCCACCCTGACGGTGCTCACCGAGGCCAAGGCCACCCGGGTGATCTTCGAGGGCACGGCCGCCGTCGGGGTGGAGTACCAGAAGGACGGCGCGCGCCGCACCGTGCGGGCCCGCAGGGAGGTGGTCCTCGCGGGCGGCGCGATCAACTCGCCGCAACTGCTGATGCTCTCCGGCATCGGCGACGAGCAGCACCTGCGCCGGCACGGGATCGCGGTGCGACACCACCTGCCGGAGGTGGGACGCAACCTCGCCGACCACCTGGTCTCGATGCTCGGCTACCGCGTCGAGGCCGACTCGCTGTTCGCCGCCGAGAGGCTCCCCGAACTGGCGAACTACCTGACCCGGCGGCGCGGGATGCTCACCTCGAACGTCGGCGAGGCGTACGGGTTCGCGTGCAGCCGTGAGGAACTCACGCTGCCGGACCTGGAGATGGTCTTCGCCCCCGCGCCGTACTTCGACGAGGGCCTGGTGCCGGCCACCGAGCACGCCGCGGTGATCGGCACGATCCTGCTCAGGCCGCAGAGCCGCGGGGAGATCACGCTGCGGTCGGCGTTCTCGGAGGACAAGCCGGTCATCGACCCCCGCTACCTCAGCGACGCCGGCGGCGCGGATCGTCGCGCGATGCTCGAGGGTCTGCGGCTGTGCACCGCCCTCGCCGCTGCCCCCGCGCTGAGGTCCCGGCTCGGCGCGATGCTCCGGCCCGACCTGCCGGCGCACACCCCCCTCGACGAGGTGCTCGCGGTCGCGCTCGAGCGGAACTCGCACACCCTGTACCACCCGGCGGGCACCTGCCGCATGGGCAAGGACGACGGCAGCGTCGTCGACCCCCAGTTGCGGGTGCGCGGGGTGGAGCGACTGCGGGTGGCGGACGCGTCGATCATGCCGACCCTCATCCGCGGCCACACCCACGCACCGTCCGTCGTGATCGGGGAGAAGGCGGCCGACATGATCCGGGCGGCGGCCTGACCACGAGTCCCTTCGGAGCCCTTCCGAAATAGTTGGACGTCCTATAATCTGGCGCGCATGAGCATGGACCCGCGCACCAACACCGTCGACGGCGTGCTGCGCCGCTCGGCCGCCAAGTTCCCCGACCGCACGGCGCTGACCTTCGACGGTCGCAGCTGGACCTACCGCGAGCTCGACGCCGCGGTGACCCGCGCGGCCGGCCACCTGCTCTCGCTCGGACTCGAGCACGGCGACCGGGTGGCCGCGTACGGCACCAACTCCGACGGGTACGTGATCGGGTTCCTCGCCTGCGCGCGGGCGGGACTGGTGCAGGTGCCGGTCAACTACGCGCTGAGGGGCGAGGAGCTGCGGTACCTGGTCGCGCAGTCCGGCGCCCGGGCGGTGCTGGTCGACCCCGCGCTCTCCGGCACCCTGGACTCGGTGCGCCCTGATCTCGCCGTCGAGCACGTGCTCGCGCTGCGTGACGCGGACGGCTCGCTGGTCGCGGTCGGCGGCGACGGCGAGGTGCCGGAGCTGCCGCAGCAGGCCGCGTCGACCGACCTGGCCCAGCTGCTGTACACGTCGGGAACCACCTCGAAGCCCAAGGGCGCCATGATGACCCACGGCGCGCTCGTCCACGAGTACGTGTCGTCGGTGATCGCGCTGGGCCTGTCCGCCGACGACAACCCGCTGATCTGCATGCCGCTGTACCACTCGGCGGGCATGCACGTGTTCATGATGCCGTACCTGTCGGTCGGCGCGACCGTGAATCTGATGGCGGCACCGGACATCCCGGAGATCCTGCGCCGCATCGAGGCCGACCGGATCGGGTCGCTGTTCCTCGCGCCGACGGTGTGGGTGCCGCTGGCGAACCACCCGGACCTCGACACCCGCGGCCTCTCGTCGCTGAAGAAGGCGCAGTACGGCGCGTCCATCATGCCGGTGACGGTGCTGAACCGGCTGCGCGAGAAGTACCCGGATCTCGGGTTCTACAACTGCTTCGGGCAGTCGGAGATCGGGCCGCTCGCCACGGTGCTCGGCCCCGAGGACCACCGGGACCGGCCGTCGTCCTGCGGGCGTGCGGTGTTCTTCGTGGAGACCCGGGTGGTGGACGCCGAGGGCAACGACGTCCCCGACGGCGTCGCCGGCGAGGTCCTCTACCGGTCGCCGCAGCTGTGCCAGGGCTACTGGGAGAACCCGGAGGCGACGACGGAGGCGTTCCGCGACGGCTGGTTCCACTCCGGCGACCTGGTCACCCGTGACGCCGAGGGCTTCATCACGGTGGTGGACCGCATCAAGGACGTCATCAACACGGGCGGGATCCTCGTCGCCTCGCGCGAGGTCGAGGACGCCATCTACACGCACCCCGCGGTCGCGGAGGTCGCGGTCATCGGCACCCCGGACGAGAAGTGGATCGAGGCGATCACCGCGGTCGTGGTGCTGCGCGAGGGCGGCGAGGTGACGTCCGAGTCGCTGATCGCGCACGTCAAGGAGCGGATCGCGCCGTTCAAGGTGCCCAAGCGGGTGGTGTTCGTCGAGGAGCTGCCGAGGAACCAGAGCGGCAAGCTGCTCAAGCGGGAGCTGCGGACCGTCCGGTCCTGACCGTCCGCGACGGGCCTGCGCGGAAACGGCGCAGCCGGCGGGGACCGTGTGGGAGGGTGGCCGGACGAAACCGGAAGGGGCAGCCGTGAGCCGCACGATCGTCCGCAAGGTCGGCATCGCCACCGCAGTGTTGGCGATGGCCACCGGGCTCACCGGTTGCCTGGCCCCCGGCACGCCCCCCGGCTGGTCGAGCTACACCATCGAGCGGGGCGCGCACAGCGCGACGGTGGGCAGCCCCGCCGGGGTTGCCGGCCCGCTGGCGGGTTGGGTCAGCCCCGGTGGAGCGTCGCGGACGTACGACTTCGTGCTGACCCCCACGGCGGAGTACGTGCTCACCGCGCCCACCCAACCCGAGGACCAGTTCGACTGGAACAAGCTGCCCGGCTTCTCGGACTGCGGCGACATCGACCTGGCACGCAACGGCGCCATGTTCGGGTGGCGGTGGCGCACCGACACCTCGCCCCGTGTGCTCGAACTGGTGCCGTACGCCAATGCCGACGGCGTGCACCAGTACCCGGACAGCGCGCTCATCACCCTCTCCCATGACGACCTCGCGGCGAATGCGCCGCTGCGGTACTCGATCCAGATCGACGGGTCCGTCTACCGTTTCGCCATCGACGGCACCATCCGCGGCCGGGACATCCACGAGACGGCCACGCTGCCCCGGTCCTGTCCCGCCAACCCCACCAGCACGGGCAAGTGGTACGCCGGCTTCTACTTCGGCGGCACGTCTACCTCCCCGTCGCAGATGTACGCCTACGTGCGCGAACCCGCCGGCGGCTCGGCGCCCGGCCAGACCGGCGGCGACGGTTCCCTCGGCTCGAGCGGACCGGCGAACCGACTCACCGAGAGCGCGTGACGGAGCGGCTGTCGCCGCGGAACTCGGCGACAGACCGGCCACGAACACGCACCGTGACGTCGTAGATACCGTTGCGGCCATATCTTTCTCGCTCGACCGCCTCGGCGACGAGCTCGTCTCCCAGGCGTGTGGGGGCCAGGAACCGAATGTCCGCCCGCGCTGCGACCGCAGGTTCACCGTATCCGTTGCACGCAAGCGCAAATGCCGTGTCCGCCAGGGCGAAAACGAATCCGCCGTGCGTGATTCCGTGCCCGTTCACCATCGTCTCGCCGACCGTCATCGATGCGACCGCACGGCCCGGGGCCAGCTCCCTAAGCTCGATCCCGAGCGCCTGCGACGCCACGTCGGCATCGAACATCTCTCGCGCCGACCGGCATTCGACGGTCATACGCCTCCCACCGGCCCCTGGACCGATTCGACTTCCTGGGTGAACATCGTCACCCCTCCGGTGGCGAAGTTGCGGACGTCCCTGCCGGCTTCCCGCATCTCCTTCGACACCAGTCCGGCGTGCATCGTCTCGGCATCGGGGAAGGACAGCGACGCAATCGAATAGTAGGCGGGGCTGCCGTCGTCGAGCGCGCTGCACTTCCCCCAGGTGTAGCCCGACAGTCCGGGAATCCTTCGCGCCAACGGGATGTGCGTGGCGCGATAGTGAGCATCGAAGGCGTCGGGATCCTCGGGATGGCCGTAACAGACCACCACCTTGAAGCCCATGTCAGAGCCCTCCATCGTCGGACGCTCCCTTGGCGACGAGGGTGAGGACGTCGTAGGTCGCCACCACATCGCCGTTCTGATTTGCGACCACGGCGTCCCACCGCACCTCGCCGTAGTCGGCGCTGCTGCGCGGTGTGATCAGCTTCGCCGTCAACATCACGGTCAGACTGTCGTCCGCCTTGACCGGGGTCAGGAAACGGAGGCTGTCGACGCCGAAGTTCGCGAGGACAGGTCCCGGGTTCGGCTCGACGAACAGCCCGGCCGCGAGCGAGACCACGAGGTAGCCGTGTGCGACGATACCGCCGAAGAGGGGGTTCGCCGCCGCGGCATCGGGATCGGTGTGCGCATAGAAGGTGTCACCGGTGAACTCCGCGAAATGGTCGATGTCCGCCAGTGTGACCTGCCTCGGTCCTCCGACGACGGTGTCCCCGATCCGCAACTCCGCCAGATTCTTCCGGAACGGGTGGACACCCTCGTCGGTTCGCCGTGATCCGGGAACCCAACGGTTGCCGACGGCGGTCAGGATGTCGGGGGTCGCCTGGACCGCGGTGCGCTGCATGTGGTGCAGGACTCCACGGATGCCACCGAGTTCCTCACCGCCGCCGGCGCGGCCCGGGCCGCCGTGCACGAGCACCGGCAGCGGCGAGCCGTGCCCGGTCGATTCCCGCGCATCGTCCCGGTTGAGAACCAGGACACGTCCGTGGAAGGGCGCCAGCCCCAGCACGACGTCGCGGGCGAGCCCGGGGTCGCGGGTGACGAGGGAGGCGACGAGGCTGCCCTTTCCGCGGGCCGCGAGTTCGAGCAGTTCGTCGGTGCCGTCGTATCCGATCACCGTGCTCACCGGCCCGAACGCCTCGATGTCGTGCGGCTCGTCGGCGGTCCTGTCGTCACAACGCAGCAGGATCGGGGGTAGGAACGCGCCGGTCGACCGGTCCGCTCCCACGACCTCGAAGTCCTCCGGGTCCCCCACCACAATCTGCGCCGACTTCGTCAGTCCGCGTAGCGCTTTCAGCACCTCGTCGCGCTGCTCGACGCTCGCCAGGGCGCCCATGGTGACCCCCTCGGCATCGGGGGCGCCGACCACGACCCGCGCGAGGCGGCCCCGCACGGCCTCGACCACGTCGTCGACCAAGCCCGACGGAACGAAGGCACGGCGGATCGCGGTGCACTTCTGGCCGGCCTTCACGGTCATCTCCGTGACGAGTTGCTTGACGTAGAGATCGAACTCCTCACTGCCGGGTTCGACGTCCGCACCGAGAATGGAGGCGTTGAGCGAATCCGCCTCGGCGTTGAAGTGCACGCCCTCGGCGACAACCCTCGGATGGGCCCGCAACAGCGCCGCGGTGTCCGCGGATCCGGTGAACGCGACCGAGTCCTGCCCACCGAGGTGGTCGAGCAGATCGCGCGCGCTGCCCGAGAGCAACTGGACCGACCCTTCCGGTAGCAGTCCGGACTCGATGATGCGACGGAACACCAGTTCGGTGAGATAGGCCGTCTGGCTTGCCGGCTTGACGATCGACGGCACTCCGGCGATGAACGCCGGCGCCAGCTTCTCGAGGAAGCCCCACACGGGAAAATTGAATGCGTTGATCTGAACGGCGACACCGCGACGCGAGGTGTAGACGTGCTGACCGAGGAACGTCCCCGCCTTGCCCAGTTGCTCGTGGGGCCCGTCGAGGTGGACGGTGTCGTTCGGCAGTTCGCGCCGAGCCTTGCTCGCGTAGCTCAGCAGGGTTCCGAAGCCACCGTCGATGTCGACACCGGAGTCGCGTCGCGTCGCACCGGTGGCCGTGGACAGCTCGTGGAACTCGTCCTTGCCGGCCATGAGCGTCAGGGCCAACGCCTTCAGCGCTGCGGCGCGCTCGTGGAAGGTCAGTTCGGCCAGGGCGGGCCCACCGACCGCACGGGCATACGTCACCATCCCGGCAACGTCGAGCCCGGTCGACGAGCTGCGCGCCACCTCGGAACCGTCGACTGCGCTCAGCAGCGGCGTTCCGGCATCGGGTGCCGTGTACCAGCTCCCGGCTACGTAACTTTGCACTAACCTGCTCACGACAACCTCTTTCTACCGTACGTTCGGTCGGTAATTAGGATCGCCAGAACCTCGCCAGATTGTCAAGGCCCGATACATATTCCGACGACCAGCACGTTTCTCGACCGAATCGATCGAACCCTTGCGCACCGACCGAAGGTTCGGTTATTAATGGAAACCAGCACGCTGCGAAGGAGACGAAAGTGGTGCAAGCAGTCCCGATGCGCGGAGCCCGCATCCCACACGAGTACTCAGGCCGGAGCCTCGCCCGGCTCCCCCTGCCGAGTGAGGCGCCGTGAACACCCTGACGATCGACGATCGAGCGGACCGGATGGTGGTCACTCTCCAGCGTCCGCAGCAGCGAAACGCGATCAACGCCGAAATGGTCTCGGAGCTGCACCAGGTGTGCGCGCTTCTCGAGGAAACGCCAAAGCCGCTGCTGATCAGCGGATCCGGTGATCACTTCGCGGGCGGGGCCGACATCGCGGAGCTCCGGGAACGGGGTCGCGACGAGGCGCTCGCGGGTGTCAATCGCAATCTCTTCGATCGCGTCGCAGGCCTGCCGATGCCCACTGTTGCGGCGGTGAGCGGGTTCGCGCTCGGCGGCGGCGCGGAACTGTCGTRCGCCTGCGACATCCGGGTCGCAACGGACACCGCGGTGTTCGGCAACCCCGAGCCGGGTCTCGGCATCATGGCCGCCGCCGGTGCCAGCTATCGACTGCAGGAACTGGTCGGCACGTCGATCGCCAAGCAGGTGCTCCTCGCCGGCCGAAACCTCGACGCGGCGGCGGCGCTGCGTTCCGGGCTCGTGATCAGCGTCGTGCCCCGCGGCGAACACGTTGCCGCCGCGCACGACATCGTCGATCGCATCAACCGCTCCGCACCACTCGCACTCAGGCTCAGCAAGCTGATCGCCGATGCACCCGGATCCCACCCCTTCGCCGACGACATCGCGCAGGCGGTGTTGTTCGAGAGCCGGGACAAACACGACCGTATGACGGCCTTTCTGGAGAAGAAAAAATGACGAGCACAATCCCCGGCCGTGTCGGTGTCGTCGGCGGCGGACGAATGGGCGCCGGCATCGCGCAGGTGTTCGCGACGCTCGGGTCCACCGTCACCATCGCCGAGAGCGGCGATCGACAGGCGGCATTCACCCGAGTTTCGGACGGACTGCACCGCGCCCACGAACGCGGAAGGCTCGGCGAATCCGACCCGGCGACCGTGCTCGGACGCGTGTCGCTCGTCGACGCACCGGACGAGCTGCCCGCCGGACTCGATCTCGTGGTCGAGGCCGTCCCGGAGGCACTGCAGCTCAAGCTCGGCGTGCTCGCCCTCGTGGAGAAGACCGTCGATCCGACGACGGTGATCGCAACCAACACCAGTTCCATCTCGATCGCCGATCTCGGTGCGGTGCTGGACGATCCCCGCCGATTGATCGGCATGCACTTCTTCAATCCGGTACCGGCGTCGACGCTCGTCGAGATCATCCGGACTCCCTCCACCGACACCGACGTCGTGGCACGGGTGTGCGAGTGGGTCTCCCAGCTCGGCAAGTCCCGAGTACTCGTCAACGATTCGCCCGGCTTCGCAACGAGCAGGCTCGGTGTCTGCCTCGGGCTCGAGGCGATCCGAATGCTCGAGGAAGGTGTCGCCGATGCCGAGTCCATCGATCGTGCAATGGAACTGGGATATCGACACCCCATGGGTCCGCTGCGTTCGACCGACCTCGTGGGCCTCGACGTTCGACTCGCCATCGCCGAGCACCTGACGGAGACGCTCGGCGAACGCTTCCGGCCTCCCGCCCTGCTCCGCGAGAAGGTCGCGCGAGGCAAACTCGGCCGCAAGTCGGGTCGAGGCTTCTTCACCTGGTCCTGAGACGACACTCGGGCCCGTATCCCACTGACAGGAGGCGTATTCCATGAGCGGCATCGAGACGGTCGGGCTGACCACGACTGCGGGCCTGGCGACGATCACCCTGCGCCGGGCCGGCGCATCCAACGCGCTCGATCGCGCAGTGAAGGAACAGTTGTCGGCTGCGGTCGAGGCGGTGGCCGCGGACCAAACGGTGCGCGCGGTCCTCCTCGAAGCCGAGGGCAGGAACTTCTGCGTCGGTCAGGATCTCGCCGAGCATGCCGCGGGCCTGGCGGCGGACCCCGCACGGGCGATGGACACCGTCGGCACACACTACAACCCGCTGCTCACTGCGCTCGCCGCGGTACGCGTACCGGTGGTCGTCGCGATCAACGGCGCGTGCGTGGGGGCAGGGCTGGGCATCGCGCTGGCAGGAGACATCCGAATCGCCGGGGAGGGCAGCAGGTTCGCCACCGCCTTCACTGGGATCGGACTGGCGGGCGATTCCGGATTGAGCCACACACTGATTGAGATGCTCGGTCCGAGCCGTGCCACGGGCCTGCTGATGCTCGGCGACCGATTCTCGGCGGCCCAGGCCCTCGAGTGGGGTCTGGTCCACCGGGTCGTGCCCGACGGCGACCTCGCCGACGCGGCCCGGGCGCTGGCGCGTGAGCTCGCGGCCGGACCGACCGCGGCCCACGTGCACGTGAAGCGCCTCGTGTCCGCGTCGTCCGCGGGCCTCACCGAGGCGCTCGAGCGTGAACGCGAGGCGCAAGAAGACCTGGGCCGCTCGGCGGATCATCGCGCCGCGGTCGACGCCTTCCTCGCCAAACGCGCACCGGCCTTCGAAGGCAACTGACCGCGCCGCGCGCGCTTGTGCCGCGCGTCACTTCCATGCATACTCCCACCAACCGATCATTCGGTATTAGAAGCAGGACATATGACCTCGTCTATCGCAGAAAATGAGCTCCAGAGCCACTTCGGGGCGACCATCTCGGCCGACCTGCGAGTCGAGCCGCGGGACTGGATGCCCGAGGGTTACCGCAAGACCCTGATCCGGCAGATCGCGCAGCACGCACACTCCGAGATCATCGGCATGCAGCCCGAGGGCGCATGGCTCACTCGGGCGCCGTCACTGCGCCGCAAGGCGATCCTGACGGCGAAGGTACAGGACGAGGCCGGGCACGGCCTGTATCTGTACTCCGCGGCGGAGACACTCGGTGCCGACCGCGGCAACCTCACCGACAAGCTGCTCGACGGCCGGCAGAAGTACTCGTCGATCTTCAACTATCCGACCCTGACCTTCGCCGATGTCGGCGTGATCGGTTGGCTCGTGGACGGTGCCGCGATCTGCAATCAGGTTCCGTTGTGTCGCAGTTCTTTCGGGCCGTACGCGCGGGCGATGATCCGGGTGTGCAAGGAGGAGTCGTTCCATCAGCGGCAGGGGTACGAGCTGCTAATGACGATGATGCGCGGCACCGACGCCCAGCGCGAGATGGTGCAGGAGTCGGTCGACCGCTGGTGGTGGCCGGCCCTGATGATGTTCGGCCCGCCCGACGACCGATCGCCGAACTCGGAGCAGTCGATGAAGTGGCGCATCAAGCGACACACGAACGACGAACTCCGCCAGCGGTTCGTCGACATGTCGATACCGCAGGCCGAAGCACTGGGCGTGACGTTCCCGGACCCGGATCTGAGATGGAACGCCGAGCGCGGTGCGTACGACTTCGGCGAACCCGACTGGAGCGAATTCATGCAGGTGATCGCCGGGAACGGTGCGTCGAGTGTCGAGCGCATCGCCAACCGCCGGGCCGCGCACGAGAACGGTGCCTGGGTACGCGAGGCCGCTACCGCCTTCGCCCGCCGGGCGAGCACGAAGGAGAACGCACGATGAATGCAGTCGACCGAGTCACCAGCGCCGACTGGCCGTTGTACGAGGTATTCCTCCGCGGCAAGCGCGGACTCAATCACGTCCACGTCGGTTCGCTGCACGCCGCCGACGACGAGATGGCTCTCAGGCACGCCCGCGACGTGTACACCAGGCGCAACGAAGGCGTGAGTATCTGGGTGGTGCAGTCGAACTCGATCGCGGCATCCAGTCCGTCCGAGAAGGATCCGTACTTCGCGCCCAGCGGCGACAAGGTCTACCGCCACCCCACCTTCTACGAAATCCCCGACAACGTTCCCCACATGTGATCCGGCCGGCTCGCTCGCGCGGCCGTCCATAATCTTCGAGGATGCACGATGACCGACCACGACCATCCCTACGACAGCCTTGTCGACGAGGACAGCCACGGCCAGTGGGCCTTCGGCACCAGCTTCGACGACCCACTGGCCGGCGTCGACACCACGGTCCCCGACGACGTCGATCTCTCGGCGCTGGCCACCTACTGTCTGATGCTCGGCGACGATGCGCTGATCAGTTCGCAGCGACTGACCGAGTGGGTCACGCGTGCACCGGAACTGGAGGAGGAGGTCGCTCTCGCCAACTTCGCGCTCGACCTGCTAGGCCAGGCGCGCCTTCTCCTGGCGCGGGCGGCCGCGGCCGATGCGGCCGTCGTGCCCCACGTCTCCGACACGGCACAGATTCCGGGCGAGGATGCGCTCGCCTTCTTCCGCGAGGAGAACCAGTTTCGCAACGTCCGACTCGCCGAGATCGGCAACGGCGACTTTGCGCAGACCGTTATTCGCCTGCTGGTGTTCTCGACGTGGCGACTCGCACTCCTCGACCGGCTACGGGTGTCACGTGATCCGGTCCTTGCCGCCGTGGCCGTCAAAGGCGTCAAGGAACTCACCTACCACCGCGACTACGCCGCCCGCTGGGCCGTCACACTCGGTTGCGGCACAGCCGAATCGAAGGCGCGGATGGAATCGGCCCTCGACCGTGTCTGGCCGTACGTCGACGAGCTCTTCGTTCCCACCAGCGAGGAACGCGCGCTCGCTGCGGTGGGTGTGGCGGTCGATCCCGGCGAACTACGGGAGGAGTTCGAAACGGTTCTCGGTCAGGTGTTGCACGCTGCCGACCTGTCCGCGCCGACGGGCCGCGTCGCCGGCACGGTGGGAGGACGCGCGGGCCGTCAGGGCCTGCACAGCGAAGCGCTCGGACTACTCCTGGCCGAGATGCAGGTGGTCGCCCGGGCACATCCGGAAGGCGTGTGGTGACATGTCCGCTTCCACACACGCCGAGCTGCACGTCCGCGACGCGCGGCGCATCGCGGAGTCGGTTCTCGACCCCGAGATGCCGATGCTGACCCTCGCGGATCTCGGTGTCCTGCGCGATGTCGAGGTGGGAGCAGACGGTGCCGTGGTCGTGACCATCACCCCCACCTATTCGGGTTGCCCCGCCATGGCGACGATGCGCGACGACATCCGGCACCGTCTGCAGCTCGCGGGCTTCCCGTCGGTCGAGGTGAGGACCACGCTCTCGCCTCCCTGGAGCACCGACTGGATAAGCGACGAGGGACGTCGGAAGCTGTACGAGAACGGCTACTCCACGCCTGGCCCGGCTCCACGCCGCGGTGCGGGCCCGGTGCCGTTGACTCTCACCGCCCCGCCTCGGACGATCGAATGCCCGCGGTGCGGTGGCGCCGACACCCGCCTCGACTCCGAATTCGGGGCGACACTGTGCAAGGCCCTCTACCGGTGCCTCGATTGCCTGGAGCCCTTCGATCATGTGAAAGAGATCTGAACATGGACACTGTGGACACCACGAAACCCGCTGTCTCGACCCGCAACAGGACCTTCCACACCCTCATGGTCGCAGATGTGGAGGCGCTGTGCGACGACGCCGCCGCCGTCACCTTCGAGATTCCTGCCGACCTTTCCGGGGAGTTCGCGTTCGGCGCCGGCCAATCCCTCACGCTCCGTCGCACCGTGGACGGCGTCGAGCACCGCCGCTCGTACTCCATCTGCGCCCCAATCGGTTCCAGCCCCCGCGTCGGGGTCCGCGAAGTCGCCGACGGGCTCTTCTCGAACTGGTTGGTCCACCAGGTACGCCGGGGCGACAGGATCGATGTCCAGCCCCCTTCCGGATCGTTCGTCGCCGACCCCGCCGCCGGTGGCCGGCACGTCCTGATCGCGGCGGGCTCCGGGATCACCCCGATGCTCTCGATCGCCGCGACGATGCTCGTCAACCCCGAAACCGAAGTGGTTCTCCTCTACGGGAATCGGCGCACGCGTTCGGTGATGTTCGCCGAGGAGATCGCCGACCTCAAGGATCGATACAGTGCGCGCTTCCATGTCGTCCACGTCCTGTCTCGGGAGCCCCGTGAGGTGGAACTCTTCACCGGCCGTCTCGACGCCGACCGGCTCCGCGCGATCTTCGGCGCCGTGGTGCCGATCGCCGGTGTCGATCATTTCTGGTTGTGTGGGCCGTACGGCATGGTCACAGATGCCGAAGTCGTACTCGGCGAGCTGGGCGTCGACCCGAAGCGCGTCCACCACGAATTGTTCTATGTCGACGACGTGCCCCCTCCCCCTGTCCGCCACCGTGACGAGGGGGTCACCGGCCCCAGCAGCGAGGTCACCCTCGTCCTCGACGGACGCTCGACCACCGCGAGGTTGCCCCGGGACGAGACGATCCTCGACGCAGCAGAGAAGTACCGATCGGATCTGCCGTTCGCCTGCAAGGGCGGAGTGTGTGGAACCTGCCGCGCGAAGGTCACCCACGGAGACGTCGACATGCGGCGCAACTATGCGCTCGAGGACTACGAGGTCGATGCCGGCTTCGTCCTCACGTGCCAGAGCTATCCGGACAGCGCCGACGTGACCGTCGACTTCGACGCCTGACCGCCCGGCCCCGCCCTTCACCACATCGACCCCAGTCGCGCCTGACCGCGGCACCCGGAGACCACTATGACCAGCACCGTCACCCCGTCACAGGACATCGAATTCGCAACGCGCGACCGCATCTCGTCCCTGCAGCTCGAGCGTCTCCAGTGGTCGCTGCGCCACGCCTACGAGAACGTCCCGCACTACCGGAAGGCGTTCGACGACGCCGGGGTCCACCCCGGCGATCTGAAGGACCTCGGTGATCTCGCGAAGTTCCCGTTCACCGCGAAGGCAGATCTGCGGGACAACTACCCGTTCGGGATGTTCGCAGTGCCACAGGATCACGTGTCACGAATTCACGCATCGTCGGGAACGACGGGACGTCCCACCGTGGTCGGGTACACCGCTACCGACCTCGACAACTGGGCCGACCTGATCGCGCGGAGCCTTCGCGCCGGCGGCGTGAAGCCGTCCGACAAGGTCCACGTCGCATACGGGTACGGACTGTTCACCGGTGGACTCGGCGCCCACTACGGCGCGGAAAGGCTCGGCTGCACGGTCATTCCGATGTCCGGAGGGATGACCGAGCGTCAGATCCAGCTGATCGAGGACTTTCGTCCGGATGCGATCATGGTCACCCCGTCATACATGCTCACGATCGTCGATGCGATGCTCGCCAAGGGAATCGATCCGGCCCGGACATCACTGCGCACTGGCGTCTTCGGAGCGGAGCCGTGGACCGAGGAAATGCGCGGCGAACTCGAGCAACAGTTGGAGATGGACGCGGTCGACATCTACGGACTCTCCGAGGTCATGGGCCCTGGGGTCGCGATGGAGTGCGTGGAAACCAAGGACGGCCTTCACATCTGGGAGGACCACTTCTACCCGGAGGTGATCGACCCCGTCACCGGCGAGGTGCTGCCCGACGGCGAGGAGGGCGAACTCGTCTTCACCTCGCTCACCAAGGAGGCGATGCCGATCGTTCGCTACCGCACCCGCGACCTCACACGACTGTTACCGGGCACTGCGCGCACGATGCGCCGCATTCAGAAGGTGACCGGCCGAACCGACGACATGATCATCCTGCGCGGAGTCAATCTCTTTCCGACCCAGATCGAGGAACTCATTCTCGCGGTAGCCGGTCTGGCCCCCCAGTTCCAGTGCGTTCTCGACCGGCCCGGCCGAATGGACGAGCTGACCGTCCGCGTCGAGTCCCGGCCGAACACCTCGACCCTCGAGGCCGACCGTCAGGCAGGCAGGCTGCGGCAGTTGGTGAAGGACCGCATCGGTGTCACCGTCGCCGTGGAGGTCCTGTCCCCGGGGAGCCTGGACCGATCGATCGGCAAAGCTCGTCGCCTGATCGACAATCGATCTTCCTGAAAACGCTTGGGGCGCCTCGGATCCGATCCGAGGCGCCCCGTCTTGTCGGTACGTCCGTCACCGGGAACCCCCGGGGTCAGGCCCTCATCCCGTCGAAGGTCAGCGCGACTACCGCATCGGCGAGCTCGGAGACCGATTCACCCCCACGCGGCCGGTACCACTCGATCAGCGAGTTGACCATCCCGAATACCAGCCGGCTCGTGAGCGCCGGGTCGATCCCCGGTCTGAGGTCGCCTTCTCCGGCAGCGGCCACCACCAGATCACTGACGAAGGCATCGAATTCCCGTCGGCGCGCGAGGGCACGTCGCTCGACGGCCGTGTTCCCACGAACCCTGAGAAGCAATGTCACGTAGGGAAGCTCGGTCACAAGCACCTCGACGCTTCGCCGCACGAGGTACTCGAGTCGATCGATGGACCGACCGCTGGTCACCTGATCTTCGGTCGTGACCGCGAAGAGCGCGTTGAGGGCCCGGGCCAGCGCGAGTTCCAGGAGCTCCGCCTTGCCGGATACGTGGTGGTAGATCGACGACTTCGTGATGCCGAGCCGCTGAGCGAGCGCCTCCATGCTGGTGCCGTCGTACCCCTTGTCATTGAACACCTTCACCGCAACGGCAAGCAACGAGTCGAGATCGTATCCCGGTCGCCCGGGCGACCCCGTTCTTCGGACTGGACCTGCCGCCGCCATCTCGCGCGTTCCTCCCAGGAAGTGGACACCCCGCCTCAGAACGTGCGGCTCGACGTCAGCCTACCGAAGGTTCGGTAATCACCGTGGGCCGACCGCGAGATCGGGATGTCCCCGGGCACGACAACGACCACTCCCCCCGCGTGATGTGCGCGGAGGGAGTGGTCGTGCCGGGATCCGGGGCTACGGGAGCACCGCGCCGCCGTCCACGTGCAGAGACTGCCCGGTGACGTTGTCAGCGTCGGCCGAGAGCAGGTACGCGACGGCTCCGGCGACGTCCTCGACGGTCTGCGGGCGCTTCATCGGGATGAGCTGGTCGACCATCCCGCCGAAGATCTGCTCGGGCGCCACCCCGGCGAGAGCCGGGTCGTACTCGGCGAGCCAGCCGGCGGACTGTCGCCACATGTCCGTCCAGATCAGGCCGGGCAGAACCGCATTGACGCGAACGGAAGGGGCGAGCGCACGGGCCGATGATTGGGTCAACGCCAGCACGGCCGCCTTCGACGAGCCGTACGCGGTCAGCAACTCGTGCCCGTTCCGGGCCGCGATCGAGGAGAAGTTGACCACGGCCCCTTCGCGACCAAGCGTGGCCAGCTCCGCGGCGAAGGCCTGGATGGCGAAGAAGACCCCACGGACGTTGACCGCGTATGTCTTGTCCCAGGTGTCCACGTCGAGTGCGTCGTACTGCCGGAATCCGCCGAGCCCGGCCACGTTGACGAGACCGTCGAGGTCATCGTGGGCGGCGAAGGCTTCCGCGACGGCCGCCTGCAGCGCACCCACGTCGCAGATGTCCACCACGTGGGTGGTCACTGTCACCCCGCGGGACCCCACTGCGGCAGCGGTTTCCGCCAACCGCTCCTTGTCGATGTCGATCAGTGCCACACCCCGACCGTCGGCGGACATCCGTTCGGCGACACCGCGCCCGAGGCCGCCTCCGGCACCCGTGACGAGGACCGCGCCCGCCATCTAGCGGCCCGTCCGAGCAGGCAGATGTGCAACCGCGTCGTTCGCCGCGGCGAGGTCGTAGAGCAGCTCGTGCGTGATGACCCCGGCTACGGTGCCGTCCTCGTTGTACCCGACGATCGGACCGTGGAAGATACCGAACATCAGGGACTCCACCTCCTGCTTGGGCAGATGCACGATTCCGGCCGGTTCGTAGATGTAGTGGTTGGGGCCGATGGATTCGGCCTCGCCCTCGTACGCCCAGCGGCCGAAGATGTTGAACGCCTCCGCGGCGCCGCAGTGCATGTGCAGCGGCGCCTGCGCATTCTCCGCCACGTACAGCAGGATCGAGGCTGCACCGGTGGTCTCGTTGATGTTCAGGAGCTTGAAAGACGTACCCGGCATCGGGAACGGGGTCCACGGGATGTCGTCGCAGTTGTTGACCCGGGAGGCGAGACTGAGCGTCGGCCCGGTCACCGGGGAGCTCGCGCGAGCGAAGACCTCTGCGACCGGAGCGTTGGACTGCGGGTCGATCTCGGGACCCGTCAGTTGCGGGCGGATCGGATCGACCACACGGGCATCATCATGGTGAGTGGCGTTGACAGACATCGGATTTCCTCCTGGATTCGGGGACTCACCCATGCTCCGATGTGGTGGCCGTCACGTCCATGACGTATTCTCACCCGATCGTTAGACGAATACCTAAGGTCGTGCACGATGGATCTGAATCTACGGCTCGTGCGCTACTTCGTGACTGTCGCCGACGCCGGGACCTTCACGAAAGCAGCTGAGCAACTGCACATTGCGACGCCGTCACTGAGTCAGCAGATACGCAAGCTCGAAGAGACGCTGGGCGTCTCACTGCTCGAGCGTGACCACCGCGGAGCTCGCCTCACCGAGGCCGGGCAGGACTTCCTCGAAGAGAGCCGGGAGCTGTTGGCCGCCGCCGAATCTGCGGTCGGCGCGGCCCGTCGCCACAAGCGCAGCTCGTCCGGGAAGGTGCGCCTCGGATTCCTGGCCGGCGGCGCCGGGGAGCTGACCCGTCCGATTGTCGACGAGTTCCACCGACGAGAACCCGAAGTGGAACTGGAACTGACACAGCTGGCGTGGGGGGACGAGCTGACGGCGTTGACCTCCGGTCGGGTCGACATGGTCGTCGCTCGCCCGCCTCTCGAGTCGCACCCCCGGCTACGCCGGGTCGTTCTGTTCGAGGAGCCTCGTGTCCTGCTGATGGCACACGACCACCCGCTGGCCCGCAGGCGGAAGCTACGAATCGTCGACCTCGCCGACGTCGTCCAGGTGGACACCCGAGAGGGCACCCGGGACTGGCGCAACTGGTGGTCGATCGATCCGCGGCCGGACGGCACACGTCCCACCTACGGCCCCATGGTGAACAGCATCGAGGAGATGGTCCAAGTCGTCGCGACCACCGATGCGGTTGCGATCACCGGCGCAGGCGTGGCCAGCCTGTTCCGGCGAGCGGACACCACCGCACGACCGATCGTGGACGCCGCACCGTCGACCGTCGAACTCGTTTTCCTGGCCACGGACATGCCCCGCGCCGTCGAACGTTTCGTGGCAGTTGCGCTCGGGCTGAGCGCAGTCCTCGGCACCCGCTGACCCACAGGGCGGCGCCCCGTCTCCGGGCCCCCGAACTGGATCTTCCGACTTGGCTGGGACGGTCGGCTACCTGGCACCGGATGGGGATGGGCGCGGATGTTCGTGGGAACTTCTCGAAGTTGGCGCGCGCGGCGTCATTGCGAGGCAAGGGTTCCCGCAGATCATCGGGCGATCTGACGCGGATCGGGCTCTAGCTCGCCGACCGCGACTCCGACGATCCCTGACAGCACGCCCTCCGCATCACCGACCCGAACCGGAGACGGAGTCCGCGACGGGGCGCGATGCCTGCGCGACGACGAACAGGAAGAGCCCACAGGCGGTGACGAGAAGCCAGGCGGGGCCTGACGCGTGTGCGAATTGCGCCGGACCGACGCCGGAGACAATGCTGCCTGCGACGGCGATACCGACCGCCGCACCGAACTGGCGAGCAGTGGATGTGATCGCGCCGGCGACACCGGCGCGATCCGGCGGGAGCCCGCCGACCGCGGTGTTGGTGATCGGGGCATTGGCGAAACCGAAACCGATGCCGATGAGCAGATAGGCCGTCAGGAGCCATATGACTCCGGTGCCGTTGTCGCGAGCGAGAAGCAACAGTCCCCCGGCCGTGATGAAGCCGCCGGCCAGCGCGAGGGGTGGTCGCGGTCCGAGGCGCCCGACCAGGTGGCCCGACAGTGGTGCACACACGGTCGCCCCGAGGGCGAGGGGCAGGGTGGCCGTGCCGGCAGCCAGTGGCGTCAATCCGCGGGCATGTTGCAGATAAAGCGTGTTGATCAGCAACGTCACGTTCAGCGCGACGAACACAGCCACCGCCCCCACCACCGCACTGGTGAAGGCCGGCCTGCGAAACAGATGCAGATCCATCAACGGCTCGGGTCGGCGAGATTCGAGCCTGCCGAACGCGACTGCCGCACCGGCGACGCCGGCGTACGCGGCCAGCGCCGCCGGCGAAACCCAACCGATTCGCGGCCCCTCGATCAGCACGCCGACGGACACACCGATAATGACCGCGAGCAGGGCCTGACCGGGCACGTCCAGGCTCCGGGGCTGCTGCGCTCGCGACTCCGGCACGAACACCGCGCTCAGCACCAGAGCGGTCACGATGATCGGCGCGTTGATCCAGAACGCCGATCGCCAGCCCCAAGCCGAGATGAGCGCACCACCCACGACGGGCCCCACCGCCATGCTGAGCCCGAAGACCGACGCCCAGACACCGATGGCCCGTGCCCGCTGCTTCGGATCGGAGAACGCATTCACGACGATTGCAAGGGCCACAGGGCTGAGCATCGATCCGCCCGCACCCTGAACAACGCGGGCCGCGGCGAGCGCACCGAGCGAAGGGGCGAGTGCGCAGGCCAACGAGGCGCCCGCGAACACCGCCAATCCGAGTTGGAACACCCGCCGTCGTCCGAATCGGTCGGCCAGGGCCCCGGAAGAGATCAGGAGGCCGGCAAGGGCAAGGGTGTACGCATCCACGATCCACTCGAGGCTGCGCATGTCCGCGCCCAGGTCCTGCCCGATCGCGGGCAGGGCAACGTTGACGACTGTCGTGTCCATCCCCACGACGAACATGCTCGAACAGCAGACCGCCAGCACCGTCCACTGTCGACGCGGGCTCAACCCCGGTGGGGCGAGGAGTGTCGTCTCGTTCGTCATCTGCCGTACCCGGCGGTGTCTGTCCATCCCCGAATGGTCGCGGTGTGGCCCGCCGACGGCCCAGCGATTTTGCGAAGACCGCAAAATGGTGGTCGTGGACGGCGACGTGGAACGGATCATCGACGACATCGGCCCCCGGCTACGCAGGCTGCGCAACGACCGAGGCCTCACCTTGGAGTCCCTGTCGGACGAGACCGGGATCTCCGTCAGCGCGCTGTCCCGGCTCGAGTCCGGCAAGCGCCGGCCCACCCTCGACCTGTTGATTCCGCTCGCGCGCGCACATCGCGTCGCGATCGAACAGCTGATCGCCGCGCCCGCCACGGGAGATCCCCGTGTCCACCTCACCCCGATCCGCAAACGCCGCGGCACCACCCTGGTACCGCTGACGCAATTCCCGGGCCGCGTGCAGGTGTTCAAGGAGGTGCTCGCCCCCCGCGAGCCGAAGCTGGTGACCCACGCGGGCTACGAGTGGCTGTATGTCCTGGCGGGCGAACTGCGCCTCATCCTCGGTGAGCGCGAATTCATCCTTCGCCCAGGCGAAGTCGCCGAGTTTGATACCAGTGAGCCGCACTGGTTCGGCCCCGGGGACTCGAACGCAGTCGAGATCCTGCACCTGTTCGGACCGCGGGGCGAACAGGCTGTCGTCCGCACGCGATCATCAGCCGCACCCACCCCCGAGGCCGAATTCCACCGCGCCGATCGCACGCCGTGAGCGCGTGCCGCCGAGTGGTTCCGAAGAGACAGACGGGGCCGCCCTCGAACGCGGCGATGTCCTCCTCCGCGACGAAGCGCGAGCTTCACCCCACTGGCCGCTCGAGCGTTACCTGGCGACAGGCCTCACCGATCGCATCCTGAAGCGTTGCCAGCTCCGGCCTGCGGTTGCCTTCCAATGTGCACAGGGTGACCACGCTCGGGCTGATGTCCTCGATCGGCACGAAGCTGACCAACGGATGGCGGTAGTACATGGGCAGCGACTCCGGCGTGGTGGTGACCCCTGCGCCGGCGGCGACCGCTTCGAGTAGTTCTTCCACGGTCGACACCGCAAGGCTCGGTTCGGCCCGGGTGCCGTCCGGCCGCGGGTTCACCATCCAGAAGTCGGTCCATTCCGGCGGCCCGCCGCTGCTGCTGATGAACGGCTCTGCGGCAATCTCGGCGAACCGGATCGACTCCCGGGCGGCCAACGGGTGGTCGTGCGCAAGCACGGCCACCCGTCGCTCGGACAGGAGTCGCCGGCGCCGGACTCCCTCGGCAGGAAACGGTTCGCGAACGAAGACCGCGTCGATGGCGCCGGCCAGCAGTGGCGCCAGTTGTTGGCTCCACTCGAGATGATGCAACCTCACCTGCAGATCCGGATCGGCGGAGCGGAGCCGATCCAATACGGCCGTGGTGAGCTGACCGGCACCGGTTGCCATGAACCCGATGTCGATGCTGCGACGGCCCAGGCGGACCGATTCACGCCACCGCAGAAGGCTCTCGTTGGCGGCCACGACGGCGCGTGCCTGCGGGATCAGCGCGCGCCCGGCTTCGGTCAGCTCGACGTGTCGGGAGTTGCGTTCGAAGAGCAGGAAACGCAGGTCCTTCTCCAACCGGGACACCTGCTGACTCAGCGCCGGTCCAGTCATGTGGAGCCGCGCGGCGGCGCGTCCGAAGTGCAGCTCGTCCGCAACAGCGAGGAAGCATCGAAGCGCCTGCGGCGGGACAAACATGCTTCACCTCGCACGCCATTGGTTGAGAATTGACTGCCAGGCTAGCCGATTCGCGGCTACCCGGTCGCCTGGACGTGCATCTCCTGAGACGGATCGGTTGCGTAGTCGACAAGCTGGAGTTGCCCGACGGCGTCGTTGTCACGCGCCATGTAGTAGTGCAGTCGGGCGTCGGCGACGACCGCGAGTGCGCCATCCGGCAGGTAGCCGGCGATCGGACCTTCGACCATGGCGATCATGACACAGCCGTCCGGCGCAATCGGCGTGTGCACGGCACCAGCCACCTCGCAGGTGTACATACCGGCCATGCCTGGATCGTCCTCCTCGTAATAGAATCCGCCTTCCAGCAGATATGCCTGCACATTTCCCATATGCCAATGCGGAGTGGCAACAGTTCCGGGATCCACTTTCAGAATGAGCGTGAATGCGCCGGATACGAGGTTGCAGTACAGGAGCTTGAATCGGGTTCCCGGCATCAGCCAGTCGGTCCACGGAATCTCGTCGGGGTTGACGAATTCCTTCCTTGCTCCCTTCGGCGTGACGCCGGGGTTGGTCATCCAGAATGTTGGCCCGAGGTTCGAACCAGCGGTCATGGGTTTCTCTTTTCTATTCGGTGTGAAGGGCGCCGGGTCCGTCAGTCGACTGCGGTCATGTCGACCAGGATCTTGATAGCTGTTTGGTTCCGGAGTGGGCCGAACCCGTCAGTGATGAGGTCCTCGAATGCGATCGTCTCCACCCAACTGTCGAGCGGGTATGCCCCCCGATCCATGAGCTCGATGGCCTCCGGGTAATCGCGGCAGTATGCGATGGAGCCGACGATTTCGCACTCGCTGAACAGGATCTCGGTGGGATTGAACTCGACTGGCCGCTGATGCACCGCGACGACCACAACTCGGCCGTGTCCGGCTGTCGAGCGGACTGCGTTCAGGAAGGTTTCGGGCACACCGGCAGTCTCGAAAGACCTCGCAACACCGGCTCCGTCGGTGTTCGCGCGCAATTCTGCGACGACATCCGTTTCCCCGGGATCGATGACCTTTGTCGCTCCGACAGCTTTGATCGCCGCGCGCCGGTCCGCCGACGGCTCGATCACGGTGATGTCCTCGATACCCTTGGCCCGCAACGCCAAGAAGACCCCGATTCCGATGGGACCGGCCCCATGAACCGCGACACTGTTCCCCGGCGCGACATCGCCACGATGCACGGCGTGCAGGGCCACGGCGAGGGGTTCGATCAATGCCCCGTCCCGGGTGCTCATCCCGTCAGGAAGCCGATAGACGTGATCAGCGTCGACGACTGCATACTGGCCGAGTCCACCCCCACCCGCCCAGCTGTAGCCGACTGCGGCGATGCTGCTGCAGAGGTTGTACGAGCCGGCCAGACAGGCCGCGCATCGTCGACAGTTGACGGTGGGCTCTACCGCCACAGAGTCGCCGACCGACAACCCGTCAACCTCTGAACCTATCGCCACGACCTCGCCGGAAAACTCGTGACCGAGGACGACAGGGACGCTCACCCCCGTGAGAGGATGCGGTGTGATCGGCGCCATCATGGGCGCGTGATAATACTCGTGCAGATCACTTCCACACAGGCCGTTGAAATGAACTCGAACTTTTACCTGACCAGGACCTGCAATAGSCTCCGGAATATCGTCGAAGCGAATATCCCCAACTCCGTGATAGCGGGCTGCCTTCATTCTTAGAACTCCCATGTTCGAGACTCATACAGGTTCCGACGTGATGTAGACAACAATCGCACCGGGCGGGCAGGGAAGTCCAGGTACTTTCTTTCGTGTATCGATAAGCCGCGCTTACCGATCGGAAAAAGGTCGAGTGGCCGACGCGGACGGTGGAACGGCCTTCGCCGAAGACGACGTCACGGTCCCAGTGCAATCGGTTCTCGATTCCCCAGGGACTCGGACCCAGGCCGCGGCCTGTTGTGGATCGGTGGTGAGCACGGGCATCGAGGAGAGGATGTAGACGACCTCGACGCGCCTACATCGACGGCGGGTTCCCTCTCGCACCATTTGCGCGGCCTTGCTTGCCGGTCTACGTCGGTGTTCACCGATCGCCAATTGCGTTCACCCGCTAGGTGCACCCGGCCATCAGGTTGGTGACAGATGGCTGACCGGCCCCGGCGCCTCGGCGCCGCGTCCTGCATGTCCGTCCAGGAAACCTGGGCATATCGGACTCCAAGCGACATGCGCCCTGGAACTCATCAAGACTTCACCTCTCATTGCCCCACCCGCTTGCTGATTCCGGTGATGACCTCGCCCGTGGGTGACCCGGACTTGCCGACAGTGGTGACCACCTGCCGGTACTGCGTGGTGGCGCCGTCCGGGCGACGCTCGAACAGGTCGACCGCGTAGGCGCCCTCCCCCGTCCGTTTGACCACGACGCAGTGCGTCGTGCCGACCGGGATCGACTCGGCGATTCCCCGCGTCAGGACTTCCGCGGATCCGACCCGCGCATTCTCGGACACGAAGGTCCGGGCCTTGGCCCCGTCCCGTGCCCCGTAGTACGCGTCCTCGAACCCCGCGATAGCGGCCGCCCCCGGATCCGGCGAGTCCACGGTGGCGGGCTCGCCCGGCGCGAGTCCCGCACACCACAGATCCTCCGCCGACGCGGGGACCGTTGCCGCCCAGCCGGATTCGCCGGCGTCGACGCCCACCTCGGACTGCTCGGCTGCCGCGACCGCGGAGTCCTCGCTCCGTCCGGACCGGTCCCCGAGGGTCATCGCCGCGAACGCCCCACCGGCGACGAGGAGTGCCACAGCAGCAATCGCCGGGACGCCCCGCCGCCGTCGACGCGCCGGCGGCGGCCCGGACACCGACCCGTCGACGTAGACGGTCAGCTCGCCCTCGACCGGCGGTATCCGCTCAGGTTCGGGCCCGACCGGTGAATCCGCCTGTGGCGCTAGCGTGTTCGCCGTTTCGCGTGCACCAGCGCCCCCGCCATCCGGCGTGGGCTCCGCGCCCGCGAACCAGTCGTCGCGGGCGCTCTGCCAGGTGGGACGCGTACCCACGATGCCGGAACTCCCCTACCCGCCGCGACCGCTACGCCAGGCCCGCGCGCACGGCCGTCAGGACGTCCGCGACCTGGCCGCCCACCGGGCCGACCGGCGAATTCACGACGGCCGATTCGAGCGAGGTCACGCCCTCGAACCCGCCGGGCACCGAGATCGCCGCGGTCCGTACGACATCGACCCGACCGGTCACGGCGCCGGCCACGTCGCGGGCCGCCTGCGGCGCCGCGTCGACGACGACGCGCACGCCATCGACCACCTCGGGACCACCGGGCCCGGCCTCCACCCGCGCCACGACCGCCCGGGTCTGCTCGGTGACCGCGGCGGTGTCGATCACGACCGGAGCGGGCGCGGCCGGCTCCGGGGCGGGATCAGGGGTCAGGTCGACGAGCGGCTCGCCGCCGACGTCACCGGCGCCGAACGCGGTGCCAGCCGCGCCGCCGACGAGCCCGCCGGCGGCGCCTCCGACGACGGCGGCCGGAATGCCGACTACCGCCGCACCGGCAGCCGCCCCGATGGCGGCACCGCCTGCGCTCCCGACCACACCGCCCGGAACGGCGCCAACTCCCGGAATCAAGACCGTGCCGAGCGCCCCGCCGGTGAAGCTGCCCACGACGCCGCCGATGACCGCGCCGGGGACCGCACCCACCACCGCCGCCGGCGCACCCAGCGCGGTGCCGCCGGCCAGCGCCCCGCTCGCCGCGCCCGCGGTGGTCGCCGCCGCCACCTTCTGCGCCCGCTCCGGTTCGAAGCCGACGGACTTCCAGAAGGTCGCGACCTGCGACTCCGCGATGGCGAACTGGTTGTTCGTGCGCTCGAGGTCGTCGTCGCTCAGCCGCACCGTCTGCTGGTCGACCATGAAGTCGCCCGCGCGCAGCATGCTCTTGGGCGCCTGGATCGGCGCGACCGTCTCCACCGCCGCCGGCATGTGCAGCACCTGCGGTTCCTCGTACACAGGCTCGCCGTACCCGGCCGGCTGCTCGTACGCGGGCACGTCGTACGTGCTCGGCGCCTGGTACGGCTGGTACTCGATCTGCTGGTACTCCGTCGGCGGCGCCACCCAGTACTGACGCGGCGCCGGCTCGGGTTCCGGCGCGGGCTCCTCGGCGGGCGCCACTCCGGGCTGGTCGGCCTCGGCCGTGACCACACCGGGCTGCGACTCCTCCGGCACCGAAACGCCGGGTTGCTCCGTCGGCGCGGCGACGGCCACCCCGGTGCACACGATCGTGATCGCGAGCGGAACCGCCCCCGCCAATGTCACCCGCTGCACGCGTCGGCGCCGATTTCGCACGCCGAATTTCCTGTCCTGCATGATCCCCCCTGGATCTGTCCGGACGCTCCTGTGTCGGGAGGGAGCGTCGCGCCGACGGTCGTCCGACGGCGGCTGCTCCTCATCTCTCGCCGCCGCGGACCTTTCGATCTGCGACGCCGCGCGTCGCGAACTGGGCCCCCACCCAGCCCGCGACGAAAGCGAATACTAAGCGACATTCAGGAGATCTGCAGTGAAATGCGGTGAACGGCAAACCCGCACGTCAACAGGCACGTGCCGGCGAAACCGGCCGCCGGTGTCGACGAAACCGGCCCCCGCCGACAGGCGGCTACCGAGGCCGGCCGTGCCTCAGCGGACTCCCCGCACGCGCAGGTCCCGCGCCACGTGGTCACGCTGTTCGAGCACCAACCGGTGCAGCGCCGTGGGCGCCTCCGCGTGCTCGTCGAGCCAGCCGTCGACCGCGCGCAGGGAGTCCGCGGCCGGGAACAACCCGACCACGATGCGGCGAGCGATCTCGATGCTGCGCGTGGCCCACACGCCGTCGATCGAGGCGAAGTACTCGCCGTCGTACCGGGCGATCAGGTCGCGCCGGGCGCCGGCCCGGAAGCCGCCGATGACCGCGTCGAGGTGGTCGTTGGTCAGCGAGGTGTCCTCCAGCGCGGACGCCCAGGCATGCGCCTTCACGTCCTCGTCCGGGCGCGCCGCCATCGCCTTCAGGTGCGCCGTGCGACCCGACGCGGTGTCGTCGCGGGCCAGCTCGGCGTCGAGGTCCGCGGCGTCCGCGTCCCCGGTCGCGGCGAGCGCGGTCCACAGCGACCAGCGCAGGTCGGGGTCGAGCCGGAGTCCGGGCACCGTCGCCCCGCCGTCGAGCACCGCCCGCAGGTCCGCGGCCCGGTCGCGCTGGACGGTGGCCGCCGCCGCGACCGCCCGGGCCCACGCGAGCTGCTCCCCCGATCCCGGTTCCGCGGCGGACATTGCGGCCCAAGAGGATTCGAGCCACTCACCGCGCCACCGGTCGCGGGCCTCGGGGCGCAGGTAGTGCCCGACGGCGTAGGACGCGTTCGCCAGCACCGCGGTGAGCAGTGCCATGCTGGACTCGGTGGGCGCGAAGGTGCGGGCAATCGTCAGGTAGCGCTCGGTGGGGAGCACGCCGTCGCGGGTGGCGTTCCACAGCGCCGACCAGACCAACCCGCGCGCCAGCGGGTCGACGACGCGGTCCAGCGAGGCCTCGACGGTGCGGAGGGAGAACCCGCCCAGCCGGACCTTGGCGTAGGTGAGGTCGCCGTCGTTGAGCAGCACCAGGGGCGTCTCGGTCAGCTCGACCGGGGTGCGCACACCGGAGATGTCCACCTCCAGGCGCTCGGTCAGCACCAGCGAGCCGGCGTCGTCGAAGTCGTAGAGCCCGACGGCGAGGGTGTGCGGCCGCGGGTTGGTCTGGACGATCTCGTGCCGCTTGCCGCGGCGCTCGAGCGTCAGCGTCGAGACGCCACTGGTCTGCAGCCAGGCCTGCGCCCACGCCGTCAGGTCCCGGCCGGAGGTCGCCGACAGCTCGGCCAGCAGGTCCTCGAGCGTCGCGGTGCCGAACGCGTGCGCGCGGAAGTAGCGGCGCGAGCCCTCGAAGAACGCCTCGCGACCGACGTGGGCGACCAGTTGCTTGAGGACGCTGGCGCCCTTGGCGTAGGTGATGCCGTCGAAGTTGAGCTTGGCCGCCTCGAGGTCGACGATGTCCGCGACGATGGGGTGCGTCGTCGGCAGCTGGTCCTGCGAGTACGCCCAGGCCTTGCGGCGGTTCGCGAACGCCACCCACGCGTCGGTCCACCGGGTGGCCTCCGCGCTGGCGAGGGCGCCCATGTAGTCGGCGAAAGACTCCTTGAGCCACAGGTCGTCCCACCACACCATCGTGACCAGGTCGCCGAACCACATGTGGGCCATCTCGTGCAGGATCGTGTTGGCCCGGCCCTCGTACTGCGCGGCGGTGGCGGCCCCCCGGAACACGTACGCCTCGGTGAAGGTGACCAGGCCCGGGTTCTCCATCGCCCCGAGGTTGTACTCGGGGACGAAGACCTGGTCGTACTTGCCCCACGGGTACGGGTAGTCGAACTGCTCGGCGAAGAAGTCGAGGCCCTGCGCCGTCACCTCGAGGACGGTGTCGGCGTCCAGGTACTGCGCCAGCGACGCGCGGCACAGCACGCCGAGCGGAACCGTGAGATCTCCTCGGCTCCAGGAGGATTCGACGCGGGCGTAGGGACCGGCGACGACCGCAGTGAGGTACGTGGAGATGGGCAGGGTCGGCTCGAACTCGACGACCTGCCGGGCGTCGTCTGCCTCGCGGGTGGCGACGGTCCGGTTCGAGACCACCTCCCAGCCCGCCGGGGCGGTCACGGCAAAGGTGAACGGCGCCTTCATGTCCGGCTGCTCGAAGCAGGCGAACACCCGGCGCGCGTCGGCCGGCTCGTACTGGGTGTAGAGGTAGGTCTGCCCGTCGACGGGGTCGTGGAAGCGGTGCAGCCCCTCCCCCGAACGGCTGTACTCGCCCGTCGCGGCCACCGTCACCACGTTCGACGGACCCAGTCCGCGGACGGCGATGCGGGCGCCGTCGTACTCCACGGGCACGGTCTCGCCGTTGACCGTCACCGACTCCACGGACAGGCCGAGGAAGTCGATCCACGTGTGCGCGGCGGTCGCGTCGAACTCGAGGGTGGTGGTGGTCGCGAAGCCCGGCCGGGACTGATCGGGGGCGGCCGCGAGGTCCAGTTCCACGCGGTAGGCGCGGACGGTAATCGCCGCCGAGCGCGCTGCGGTTTCGTCACGGGTCAGGTTCGCGGTGGTCACATCCGTAGATCCTGCCACCGATCCGGGCGCGAGAGCGCATCCGTTGGTTCACTGGACGGACGAGAAGGGAGCCAACCATGGGCAGGCTGATCTATTCGGCGATCGCCTCGATCGACGGTTACACGGCGGACGTGGACGGCAACTTCGACTGGGCCACACCGGACGAGGAGGTGCACGGCGCCGTCAACGACCTCGAAAGGACGGTCGGCACCAACCTGTACGGGCGCCGGATGTACGAGACGATGCGCTACTGGGAGACCGCGCCCACCGGCCCGGACGAGCCGGCCGAGATACGGGACTTCGCGCGGATCTGGCGGGCGGCGGACAAGGTGGTCTACTCCACGACGCTCGAGTCGGCGCCCGGCGCCAGGACCCGGGTCGAGCGGGAGTTCGACCCCGAGGCGGTCCGCCGGATGAAGGCGTCGGCAACGCGGGACCTCAGTGTCGGCGGCCCGCGCCTGGCCGGACAGGCGATCCGGGCCGGGCTGGTCGACGAGTGCCACCTGTTCCTCGTGCCCGTCCTGGTGGGCGGCGGGACCCGGGCGCTGCCCGACGGCGTCCGGACGCGGCTCGAACTCGTGGCGGAACGCCGGTTCGGCGGCGGCACGGTTCACCTGCACTACCGGTTCGGGGGCTGACGGACCGCTCCCACTACATCGACAACGCCATGCGGGCAAACGCGCGCGCCCACTCGTACTCTTTGGCGGCCGTGCGCCGACGCTCGTCGGAGACGAGTGCCCCCATCGCGGCTAGGAAACGCAATGTCGGCCCTGCGAGCGCGAACGCCGCGTCCCCGGTACACGGTAGGCCGTCGCGGCCGCGCCAGCCGAGGGCCGCCGACGCCTCCGCCATCGTCGCGCCACGTTCGTGCTCCGTCGCCCCGGTTGCGAGGGCGAGAAGCAGGATCCGACCGGCCTCCTGCTCGGTGCGCCCCGCACCCAGCGGCATCGCGGTCACCACATGCACCCAGTAGTCCAGGTGCCCGTGGAACGCCGACCTGCCGATCTTGGTCAGGACGAGTCGGCCGCGATGCTTGCGTGTGAGCCCGAGTGCCCGGCCCGCCGCCAGCAGCGCCGCAATCTGCGGGTTCTCGACCTTGGCCGACCGCGGCTCGCGCCACTCGCCACGCCAGTCGAGCTCGTCGTGAGCGGCCGCGACATCGGACAGCGGGAGGTGCCCGGTGTCGGTGAGCGTGATGCCGCTCGGCCCGGTGCGTCGCACCAGCCACCGCAGTCGAGGGAAGACCCAGGATCTCCTGAACTCGTCGCTCACGCCCACGCCACCCTGCAAGTCGGCACGGGGGATCATCGAATACAGCTGCGGTGCATCGCGATACGGAATCCTCGTCAACAGTGCCGCGAAATGCGAGTCCAGCACCGGCGGATGCCAGACGAGGGCACTCCGCCGAGCCAGGTCGACGTTGACGGCGGCGAGGTCGAACCGTTCCGGCGCGAAGTCGGGCCCCGTCCGAGTCCGCGCCTCGTCATGGTCCGAGTCGGTGTGCGAGGCGAGCAGCTGCCGATAACCGGGGACGCCGCCGCAGTCCTCAGGCGGGCAGGCACGCGCACCGGCGAGACAGACCGCCGAGACCGGCGACGCGTCGTCGAAGACGGCTTCCAACTCGACTGTGTGCGTCCAGTCGTCGCCGATGTCGTACCGATAAATCAGCGTGTCGCCGGGCACCACGAGCACGTCGTCCAGGCTCACCTCGTCCTCGCAGCGGTCGAACTCGTCGGCCGTGAACACGTCCTCGCAGTTCGCGCGCATCGCAAATGTCTCCCGATTCTCGGGCGCGTCTGCGAGCAACGCACGCCGGTCGACACCCCGCCATTCGTGCAGATGAGTGTCGTCCCAGCCCATCGTCGCCTGCAGCAGCGGATGCAGCTCGCCCAGCGTCAGATTCGACGGGACCGCGATGCGTCGCCACAGCCTCGGAACGAGTCCGTCGAGCTCGACATGCAATTGATAGCCCACCGCCCCGCGCGGGCGGGTACTCCGGCGAGGACGGTCCTCAATCCGATAGCCCTTCGTGTCCTCGAGGAATCGGCGTAACTCCTCGGGCGTGGCGGGTACCGCCCGAAGGCGCGGGCGTTCTCGTCGGTGTGGGGGCTTCTGCGTGCCGTAGCCGTCCATGTCGCCAGGCTAAGCCTGGGGTGCGACAAGTCCGTCCTACAGAGACCGCGCGATGATCGACTTCATCACCTCGTTGGCGCCGGCGTAGATCCGCTGCACGCGGGCGTCCTGGTACATCCGCGCGATCAGGTACTCGCGCATGTAGCCGTAGCCGCCGTGCAGCTGGACGCAGCGGTCGATCACCTCGCACTGCTTGTCGGTGAGCCAGTACTTGACCATCGCCGCCTCGGACGGGTCGAGCTCGCCCGCCAGGTGCGACTGGACGCAGTGGTCCAGGAACACCTCGCAGGTGCGGGCGATGGTCTGGCACTCGGCCAGCTCGAACGCGGTGTTCTGCAGCTCGAAGAGGCTCTGCCCGAACGCCTGCCGCGACTTGGTGTAGGCGACGGTCTCCTCGACCGCGCGCTTCATCGCGCCGGCGGCCTGCGCGCCGATGATCAGCCGCTCCTGCACCAGCTGCGTCATCAGCTGCCCGAAGCCCTGCCCCTCGGCGTCGCCGAGCAGGTTCGAGGCCGGCACCCGGACGTCGGTGAACGACAGCTCGGAGGTGTCGGCGCCCTGCTGGCCCACCTTGTCCAGCACCCGCCCCACCACGAACCCGGGGCAGTCCCGCAGGTCGACGATGAGCAGGGACACGCCCTTGGCGCCGGCCTTCGGATCGGTCTTGACGGCGAGCACGATCACGTCGGCGGACGAGCCGTTGGTGATGAACGTCTTGGACCCGTTGACGATGTAGTCGTCGCCGTCACGGATGGCGGTGGTCTTGATCGCCTTGAGGTCGGAGCCGGCGCCGGGCTCGGTCATGCCGATGGCGCCGAGGATCTCGCCGGTCGCCATCCCCGGCAGCCACGCCCGCTTCTGCTCCTCCGAGCCGTACTCGGCGATGTAGTGCGCGACGATGCCGCTGTGCACCGAGACGCCGAAGGCGAGGTCGCCGGCGTAGCCCTGGGCCTCGAAGACGGCGAGGTCGTGCGCGAAGGTGCCGCCCCCGCCGCCGTACTCCTCCGGGATCGAGCAGAGCAGCAGGCCGAGCTCACCGGCCGTGCGCCACACGTCGCGGTCGATGCGGTGCTGGGCGTCCCACTTCTCGTTGTGCGCCACCACCTCGCGCTCGAAGAACCCGAGCGCGAGCTCGGACAGGGCACGGACCTCGTCGTCGTGCCAGGTGGGGACGTACTTCTTCATGAACTGACCGCCTTCTCCGCTGTGCCCGGACCAATGGCGTGCCGCCGACGGGCGCGCGCCTGATCACTACCGTTACACACGACGGTACCGACGCCGGCCTCGGGCGCGCCTCGGCGAGATCGATTCGACGGGCGGTGCGGTCTGCCCTTCCGTCGAACCGGCCACCGCGTCAGACGGTCGCGCCCGCCCTGCCGGCCTGCACCGCCTCGCCGATCCACGGCACCACCGCGGACCGCACGTCGACGGTGCGCGGCAGCAGACCGTTGGCGGCCAACAGGTTCGCGGTGTGCTGCTGCTCGTCGAGGAACGACTCGCTCACCGGGTCGATGCCCCACGGGCGACCGCGCAGTGCCCGCTCCCAGGTGTCCAGGTCGGCCTGCCCGCCGCGGGCGACGGCGTCGTCGACGAAGTACCGGGCGGCCTCGCGGGGGTTCGCCTCGATCCAGGCGTCGGACTCCTGCAGTGCCTCGACGACGGCCCCCAGCGCCTCGCGGTTGTGCTCCGCGAAGTCGCGACTGGTGAACCACAGCGACTGGTGACCGAACAGCGACTCCGTGTCGACCAGCGTGCGCACGTCGTGGGCGTTCTCGACCGCGGCCAGGCCCGGGTACGCGCCGACCCAGGCGTCCAGCTCCCCGGCGACCAGCGCGGCCCCGCCCTCGTGCACACCGGTGTCCACGGGCTCGACGTCCGCCCACGTCAGCCCCACCCGGTCGAGGGCGAGCAGCAGCAGGCTGGTCTGCCAKGAYCCGTGCGCGATGCCGACGCGCCTGCCCTTCAGGTCCGCGACGGTATCGATGCCGGAACCGGCGAGGGTGACCAGGCGGCCGTTCTCGATCCGCGGCCCCGAGATCCCGACGTAGACCACGTCGCGACCGTTGGCGAGCGCGGTGAGCGGCGGGGTGAAGCCGGTGCCGATGACGTCGTAGCCACCCTCGGTGAACAACCAGTCCGAGTGCAGGCTCGGCAGCGCGGTCCTGACGTCCACCGGCGCGCGCTCCGGAAGGTCGCGCAGGTCAACCCATTCCACGTCGGGCAGGGCGCGCTCGAGGATCCCGCGGTGCCGCAGGACGAACAGAGAGTTGTTGTGCGGGAAGTAGCCGACGCGAATGGTCATGGGATTGCTCCTGAGTCGAGACTGGAAGTGCCGGTGCGCCTTCTCGGCAGGGGGACTACCGAGA